>JAACEH010000124.1 GCA_011682595.1 Anaerolineaceae bacterium | reverse complement strand
CGGGGTCACGTCGATGAGGCCGTACCCCGTACGTTGCAGCCCCGGATCGATGCCAAGTATTCGCATGTGGGCCATTTACTCAATCCGCCACACCGTGCCCTGGGGCGTGTCTTCCAGGGCGATGCCCATCCCGGTCAACTGGTCGCGAATGCGGTCGGCCAAGGCGAAATCCTTGTCCTTGCGGGCCTGGGCTCGCATCTCGAGCATGCTGGCCATCAGCTTATCGACAATGGCCGTCGTGTCCGAGGCGTCCTGGTCGTAAGTGTCCTTGACCAGGCCCAGGACCTCACCGCCCAGGCGGCGGAACACCGAGTCGATCGCTTCGAGCGAGCCGCGGGTGGCGGCGCCGTCGCGAGCCAGCTTGTTGGCCTCGCCGACCAGGTCGAACAGGGCGGCCAGGGCCCCGGCCGAGTTGAAGTCGTCGTCCATCGCCGCCCGGAACTTCTGTTCGCTCTCGGCGGCAAGCTGCTTCGCCTGGTCCGACGCCTCGCCGTCGGGGGCCTTGTTCATCGCCGCGCGAATCGCCTTGACGGCCCCGACCAGGCGCTGGTACCCGGTGCGGCCGGCCACCAGCGAGTCTTCGGTGTAGTCGAACGGGCGGCGGTAGTGGCCCTGCAGGATAACCATCCGCAGGACCAGGGGGTCGAACTTCTTGAGCGCCTCGCGCAAGGTGACGAAGTTACCCAGGCTCTTGCCCATCTTCCGGCCGCCGACGGTGACCATGTTGTTGTGCATCCAATAGCGGGCGAACTGTTGGCCGTAGGCCGCTTCGCTCTGGGCGATCTCGTCCTCGTGGTGGGGAAAAATATTCTCGAGTCCGCCGCCGTGAATGTCGAACGTTTTACCCAGGTACTTCTGGCTCATGCAGGAGCACTCGAGGTGGTAGCCGCGGCCCCAGGGCGAGTCCCACTGCAGGATGTGACCGGGCTCGGCCTTTTTCCAGAGGGCGAAGTCGGCCGGGTGACGCTTGTCGCTTCGCACCTCGACCCGCGTACCCGACTCCGACTCGTCCAGCCGGCGGCGCGACAGCTTGCCGTACTCAGGGAAGCTGCTGACCTCGAAGTAGACGTTGCCGCCCGTTTCGTAAGCGTGGCCGCGCTCCAGCAGGAGGCGGGTCAGGGCGATCTGCTCGGGGATGTGGGCGGTGGCCCGCGGCGAGATGTCCGGCCGCAGAACGTTGAGGCGGTCCATATCCTCGAAGTAGCGCCGCGTGTAGGTCTCGGCCAGTTGCAGCGGGTGCACCTTGTCCAGGGCGGCCTGGCGGGCGATCTTGTCCTCGCCCTGGTCGGCGTCGTCGGTCAGGTGGCCGACGTCGGTGATGTTCTGGATGTAGCGGACCTTGTAGTCGAGGAACCTCAGGTAACGGACCACCAGGTCGAACGAGATGTAGCTCTTGGCGTGTCCGATGTGGGCGTCGCCGTAGACGGTCGGCCCGCAGACGTACATGCCGACGAAGGGGGGATTGAGCGGTTCGAAGGTTTCATGGTCACGGCTCAGACTGTTGTATACTCGCAGCGTCATCAGGTTCCTCTGGTGCATGGTTTCTTGTAGAGGCACCCCTTGCGGGTGCCCGTGAAGGTCAGTTTTCTCGCCCTCGCGGGCGACCGCAAGGGTCGTCCCTACACGGATGTGCATGAGGCCCGTTCCCCGCGGGACGTCATTGGCCGAGTGCCACGGTCGGCGTCCACAGCATCCCCCCGCGATGCGGGGGGCTTGTTTGTTTCTTCAACGAGCCCCCGGCACTGCCGGGGGATACCGTGCTATCAGGCCAGGACCACCACCGCGTGGCAGGCGATGGCTTCCTGGCGGCCGACGGCGCCCAGCCCCTCGTTGGTCCGGGCCTTCACGCCGACGGCCTCATTGGGCAGTTTCAGCAAAGCGGCCACACTGTCGCGAATCTCCAGCTTCACGGGGCCGAGCTTCGGCCGTTCGGCCAGGATCGTGACGTCGACCGAGCGGACCTCGTAGCTGGCGGCCAGGGCCTCGTCAACGGCCGCCCGCAGAATGTCGCGGCTGTCCAGCCCCTCGGTGGCCGGGTCGCTGTCGGGAAAATGGTCCCCGATGTCGCCCGAGCCGATGGCCCCGAAAATCGCGTCGCTCAGGGCGTGCAGCACGGCGTCGCCGTCGCTGTGGCCGAGCAGGCCGCGGTCCGACTCGATCCGCAGGCCGCCCAGCACCAGCGGCCGCCCGGAACTCAGGCGGTGAATATCGTAACCCAGACCGACTCGCGGCACGCTCTTCATGGCCGGTAAGTTTATACCACGCCCGGCGCTGGTTCAAGAGGCGATTTTTGCGGCGCCTCGGCCAAACCACGTGCCGGCGCCACGGGCTCAAGCGGCGCAGAGGAAGCGGGTCGCGCTGTCAACGAACGCGACCCGCAGTATTTTCGCCCCGTTTCAGGGGACTGCAATTTCTATTCCTATTCCTATTTGGGCGACAGTGCGGCCAGCCGGGCGGCGGCCTCCTGCTGGCTGCTGGTGATCGGACTCTCGGCAACGATCAGGTTGTAGAGGATGACCGCCTTGTCCCGCTGCAGGAGCTTCTGGTCATAGATTCGGGCCGCCTTGATGCGGGCCGGCAGAATCGTCCCGGGGTTCCACTGGAAGCAGCGTTCGAAGGCCACGGCGGCCCGGGCGTAGTCCTTGTAGTACCAGCCCTCGTAAATCTCGCCCAGCCGGAACGAGGCGTCGTCGATCTTGTCGCTGGTCGGGTAGTCGCGAATGATGGTCCGCAGTTTCTGGACCGCGATCTTCAGCTTCTCACGTTTCTCGTCCGGGAAGGCCGGGTAATTCTTGAAGTCCATGGCCTCTTTGTACAACTGGTCGGCCGCGGCGATCGACTCGGCGGGTTTGAGGTCGGGCCCGGACAGTTCCAGTTCGCTCAGGTAGTGGTACTTCTCGTTGCGATTGAACTCGTCAAGCTCCTTGGTCACCCAGAGAAGCTTGGTCGCGTTGCCGGTGGTGACGTAGTGCTGTTTGAGGGCCTCCAGGGAGAGCCGGTAAGTCTCGCGGGCCACGGCCAGGCGCTCGACCATCTCCACTTCGCCTTCCAGGCTCGAGACGCGCTTTGCCGGCGGCACCTGCATTTCGTGCGGTCGTTCGGGCGACGGTGTTGTGGTTATCTCTGAGACGTCAGGCGGCACGACCTCTTCTTTCTTTTCCTCCGCCACCGTCACCTCGGTCGTTTCAAGATCCTTTGTGGCGATCTCCCTGGCCTCTTTCATCCTGGCTGCCTCGGCGGACGTCTCGGCGGGCGGCTCCTCCGTTGGCTGCCCTTCGACCGTCACCGTCGTCTCGGCCGGAGTCTCGGCGGCGGCGGGGGCGGGTGCCTCGGTCGGCGTCTCGGCCGGGGTGGTCGCGGGCGCCTGGGCCGGAGTTTCTTCGGTGGCCGGTTCGGCGACGACATCCGCGGGCTTTTCCGCGGCCGGTGTCTTCTCGGCGGCCGGCTCTTCGGCCTCTACCTTTTTGCCTTTTTCGATTACGGTGTCGCCCATCTCGCGAACGCGGTCGGGCGGAACCGGGAGGGTCTCTTCCTGGGCCAGAGCGGGCCCCGCCAGAAGAACGATACAGAGCAACAGAGCAAAAGGAAATATTGCATGTCTCATATCAGGCTCCTCCAGGGATCGGCCGAGGCCCCGAAACGACAGGTCGAGGTGCAAGGACGCCCCTTCCCAAGAAACAAGAAAGTGGATGGGCAACAACAGGCTATCCTAGTCGTTTCTTTTGACGACCGTCAAGAGAAAACTGCATCGTCTCCGGCCAGACACGGTCTAGGGTTCGTGCGTTACCGCCAGGTAGGCCTCGGCCAGGTGAAGGTCGGCCGGGGTCGTGATCTTGATGTTCTCGCGGCTGCCCTCGACCATGGCCACCGGGTGGCCCATGGCCTCGACGAGCTGGGCGTCGTCGGTCACCGTTCCCGGGAAGGTGTGCAGCCGCTGGTAGGCCTGTCGCAGCAGGGCGGTACGGAACACCTGCGGCGTCTGGGCCGCCCAGAGACTGCTTCGGGGAACGGTCTCCTCGACGATATCCCCGTCGGTGACGCGTTTGAGGGTATCGTGCAGGGGCATGCCCACGCAAGCGGCGCCGATCTGCTCGGCGACGTTCAGGGCCTCGACGATGGCCCGCAGCGGCACCAACGGCCGCACTGCGTCGTGGACGGCCACCAGGTCGCAATCCTGCGGCACCTGATCCAGCCCCGCGGTCACCGAGTCGTACCTCTGGAGTCCGCCGGCAACCAGGTGGTCGACGCCCAGGGCCTCAAGGTCCTTGTGGTAGTTGCACTGCACGAAATCCAGGTCGTCGGGCGAAACGACGAGAATGCGGCAAGTGATGGCCTCGAGACGGCGAAACCTGTCGAGAGTGCGCAGGAAGATCGGCCGCCCGGCCAGTTCCGCGTAGGGTTTCTTGACCTTGGCTGCGAATCGCGACCCCTGGCCGGCCGCTGGGATAATCAGGGCCGCTTTCATGCCTGGTCATTCTCCCGAGGCGGCGAGTCGCCGTGGCCACCCAAGCCACCCAAGCCGCCCGGGCGAGGACGGTGGTGGCGATCGGAATCGCCGTGGCCTTCGAGGCGTCCGAAGATCATCCGTCCGGCACTGGTCTGCAGGACGCTGGTCACACCCAGGGTGACCTCCTTGTTGATCATGTTGCGTGCTCCTTCGACCACCACCATGGTGCCGTCCTCCAGATAGCCGATGCCCTGGCCGGGTTCCTCTCCCGCCTTGACAATAACCACTTTCAGAGTTTCCCCGGGCAGAAAGACCGGCTTCAGGGCGTTGGCCATGTCGTTGATGTTCAGCACCGTGACGCCGCGAAACTGGGCGATCTTGTTCAGGTTGTAGTCGTTTGTCAGCACGCGGCCGCCGAGTTCCTGGGCCAGGCTGACCAGCATCTGGTCGACCTCACCGGCCGAGCCCGAGGCGCCGCCGTCGTGGATGCGGATGTCCACCTGGTCGCTGGATTGCAGGCGATTGAGAATGTCCAGCCCGCGGCGTCCGCGGTTGCGTTTCAGCTTGTCGCCGCTGTCGGCCACGGCCTGGAGTTCCTGGAGCACGAAGCGCGGCACGATAAGCTCCGAGTCGAAGACCCGCGTTTCGCAGAGGTCGGCGATGCGGCCGTCGATAATGACGCTGGTGTCGAGCAGAATCGGCCGCCCGCCCTTGGTTTCCTTGGCGAATTCGGTGTAGGGGATGATGAAGCGAAAGTCGTCCTTGGTCTGCATGATGACGCTGATGCAGACGTAGCAGAGGACCACCGTCAGGGCGATGGTGACCGACTGTACGTTCTGCTGCACGAAATCGATCTGGACGATGCGGATGACGTAGCCCAGCAGCAAGGACATGATCAGCCCGGCCAGCAGGCCGAAGAAAATGGCCGACAATGTGGCGATGCTTTTCCGGCGGATCAGCAGGTCCAGTCCGATGACGGCCAGGCTGAGGCCGATGGCCCCGATAAACAGGGGCAGGGGCTGATATTGCAACCCCTGGTCGGCCGCCGCCAGGCAGACGGCGACAAGCACCAGAATGAACAGTAATCGGGTGACAATCAGTGGCATGGCGGGACTCCTGAAAGATGATGATAAAATGTATCCCGCGGGGCCAATTATGAAATGATGATCGCCCCGCACCAGGGCGCCATTATATCCGCAGCTTCGGGCCCGGCAAGTATCCGGCCGTGCATTTTCGTTGCATTGCCCACCCCCCATTCTATAATGAAAACAACATTTCGGGCTTCTGGACGTAACTCCGGTTTTCGGGGGACGACATTGATGGCCAAAGGTATTGTGCCGCTTCCGATCATATTGCTGACCGCCGCGCTGCTTGGCGGGTGTCTGAACCCGACTCTCGAGCAGCGACTGGCCAGCGACAATCCCCGCTTGCGGGTCAGCGCCGCCCACGAACTGGCCGGCAGCGACGATCCACAGGCCGAGGTCAAGCTGATTCACCTGCTGGCCGACCAGGACGAGAGCGTTCGCTTTTTCGCCGCCGCAGGCCTTCGCCGCCGGACCGGGCAGCGTCTGGGCTACAACACCGAGCGCCCCCTGCGTGAGCGCGAACTGGCGATTTCCAAGTGGGTCGACTGGTACTGCTCGTCGCATCCGGATTCGCGCCGAGAATTCCAGGAAATGCTTTCGAGTTTCCAGACCCTGGAGCAACCCGGAAAGGATGCCCCCAAGACCAAAGGCGGCAAAAACGGCCAAGATCAGTCCGCCGAGTGAGAGGCCAGAAGCATGAGCACGGACAATGCCATCCGACTTTCGGTGCCCAGCGATGCCGCCGTCATGACGGTCGTCCGGGCCCTGGTCGAAAAGATGTCCTCCTTGGCCGGGTTTGATGAGGAGCAGCGGTGCCGCATCGTGCTGGCCATCGACGAGGCCTGCACGAACATCATCCGCCACCAGTACGAGGGACAGCCGGACGGTCGGATAGACATCGAGACCCACCTCGGCGAGGCTGACGGGCGGTTGAGTCTTGTGCTTCGCGATTACGGTCCGGTCCGCGATCCCGAGCAGTTTCGCGGACGGGAACTCGACGACGTGCGCCCGGGCGGTCTGGGCATACATATTATCAGGGAAGTGATGGACTCCGTGGAGTACAGCCCGGCGCCGGGCGGCGGTATGCAGTTGCGGCTCAGCAAGTCGGTGCACGTGAAAGCCAATCGAGGTGAACATGGCCAGGACAAATAGGGACGGCGGAGCGAATCGTCTGAACATCACGGTTGAGGAAAACGGCCCGGCCACTATTGTCCATTTGGCCGGCGACGTGGACCTGAACGTCAGCCCGGCGCTGCGAAAGCGGCTGAAGGAGCTGACCGGCGACAAGAAGTCCAAGATCGTGGTCAATCTGGCCGACGTGCCGTACATCGACTCCTCCGGCGTGGCTACGCTGGTCGAGTGTCTCCAGGGCGTCAGCCG
>JAACEH010000123.1 GCA_011682595.1 Anaerolineaceae bacterium | reverse complement strand
TGGGCAAGGAAAACTCGTCACGCGATCTGCCGCCGGTGCGGTTGCCGAACCCGACCGCCGAGAGTTTCGTCGCCTCGCTGAAGGTGGTGCACTTTTTCGCGGTGGTCTTCTTCTGGCTGGTCATGGTGGCCCTGATGCTGCACCTGGCGGTCTTCGTGGTTTTCCAGTCGGGACTGTTCGACGAATCGCTGCACCTGTCGTCGCCGGCCGAGGTGGCGGCCCCGGGCGATGAGGCTGCAAACGGGAGGCCGGCCGGTGAAGATAAAGTTGCCGCCGCAGAGAGCCAGGCCGGCCAGGCCGGCGAATCCGACCAGCCGTCGTGGTGGAACCGCCGGAGGTCCGACGATTACCTTAGGTACGTCCAACAGTTGATGGCCACTTTCCGGCTGATCGGGCTGATGTCCTCGCTGCTGCTGTTGGTGACCCTGTTTCTGTACCTGGAGATCGCCCTGCTGGGCCGCCTGGCGGGAGTGAAGTCGCTGACCGTGTCGTTCTTCCTGATATTGCTCTTCGTGGCCACCGTTTACAGTTGGGAACCCCTGCTTCCGGGCGGCCAGATCATCGGCTCGCTCTTCAAGCTGGACGACTTCAGCGATTCGCTGACCCTGCTGACGCGCCAGGTGGACACGCCCGCCTGGGCCGACCGGAGCTTCTACTACCACTACGGGCGGTTCATGGTCGAGCCGCTGCTGTCGCTGGTCCTGCTGGTGGCCGCCTGGTTGCAGTTTCGCCGCGGCTACGAACACACGGTCCTGCTTAATGAGTAGCGAGCAAGCGCACCGGGGGCCGTTAACGGCATTCCCCCACGGCCCCTCCGCCGCAGCTTCAGCGAAGGTGGGTGCGGGGGGGGCAACCGTCCCCAGAGAGGTCGAAGCGGAGTGATTGTTTTTCGTTGTCCAAACTGCCAGGCGGAAATCGAGGTGCCGGACCATTACGCCGGCCGCGGGGCGAGGTGCCCGACCTGCAGCCGGCGGCTCCGCGTGCCCCGCCGGCGGCTCGGCCACAGCGGCGCACTGACGCCCGACGAGCTGACCGATTCGCAGGCCACCAGCGGAATCGTCATGCTGGACGGTCACGCCTACCAGGTTCGCCCGCAGGTTGAGGGCATGGTCGTGGCCTCCTCGGTGATCATCGCCCTGAGCGTCGTGCCGATGATCCTGGTCGGCCTGACCATCGGGGCCTACACGCCGTGGCTCTGGGCGTCGCTGGTGGCGACGGGCGTGGTGCTGTTCGGCATGCTGCTGGTCCTGCCGGGCTATGCCAACATTCGTCGCAGCCGGGGCAGAAAAACCGGCCGCCGCCTGGGCATGATCAACATCGCCGCCGGGCTGGCCCTGATTTCCGGGTTCCTGTCCGTGGGCCTCATCAGCTACGCCCTGGCCGACCACTCCAGTTGCCGGTCGCGGATGCTGGCCATTCACAAGGCCCTCATGCAGTACGCTGCAAGAAACGACTTGCGATTTCCCCCACGCCCCGAGACGCTCGTCGCAGAGGGCTACCTGAAGGCCGGCAAGCTGACTTGTCCGAAGTTCAGCGGGGCCCGCGAGGGCGCCCCCACCTACAATCGCGACAGCTACGTGGAAGACTTCTCGGGGAAGATCGATCTGCGGACCGACACCGCGGAGTTTCCCGGCGACCTGATGGTATTGATGGGCGGCTCGGTGCATCGCAGCCCGAAGGTCGTCGACCGCGAAACAGGCCGGCAGATTCCGTTTCATTATGCCCTGCGGCTGAAAGCGGACCGCGACGGCGAGGTGGTGGGCTATGTTCCACTCGATGAGATCCGCCAGAGAATCGTCGAGCAGCGAAAGATCATAGCTCGCGTCCTGTTCAACCGCAGTATCGACCGGGACGAGCGCAAGAAAGAGAATCTGAAGCCCGAGGTGAAGCCGATCCCCTGAAAGGTCCGCACCCCATGCTGGAATTCGACTGTCCCCATTGCGACCGGCAGGTGGAGTTGGACGAGTCGCGTCGCGGCCGGCCGGCCCGCTGCCCGCATTGCCAGGGCATGTTCCGGGCCCCACTGTTCGACGGCGAGCAGCCCACCCCGGCCATCCCGGCCACACCGGCCGGCCAGCCCGGCCGCAGCGACGCCCTGCTGATCGGGGCTGCCGCTTTTGCCGCCCTGGGACTGCTGCTGGTCCTGCCCGTTCTCATTATCTACCGCCTCGGCGACGGACAGTTGCCCGTGCCCTGGGGACTGCTGCTGGCCACGCTGCCCCTGCCCCTGGCGCCGATAGGCGCCTCCTGGTACGCAGCCGGCAAAACGGACCGCCAACTCCTGGTCTGGGGCTCGCGAATCATCGGCTACCTGTGGTTGGCGGCCCAGATGTACCTGGTCTTCACCCCCATGCTCAACCGATAGTAAGGAGACCTTGAATGAGCACCCGCGAAGCACTCGAGTACAAGGCCGTCCAGCTCGGGCGGCTGGCCGTGGAGATGACCAGCCACTCCACCCCAGCACCGGACTTTCGCTGGCCCACATTACCGCCGTGCTGATGTACCGCGTCATGCGCTGGGACCCGGCGGACCCCTGGGACCTGCGCTCGGACCGCCTGGTTCTCTCGGAAGGTCACGCCGTACCGATCATCTATGCCGCTTGCATGGACTTGGGCGTGGTGGTCGGCCGCGATCGCCAGTCGGCCCGGCCGCTGTCGGTCGATGAGGTCGCCGACCTGCGCAAGGCCGAGAGCGTCCTGGACGGCCACCCCAACCCGGTGGTCGGATTCCCCCTGTTTGATGCGGCCACCGGTTCGCTGGGCCAGGGACTCAGCGCCGGGGCCGGACTGGCCTTGGCGGCAAAAATGGCCGGCACCAGGCGGCGGGTCTTTGTGATCTGCGGCGACGGCGAAATGCGCGAAGGCCAGACGGCCGAGGCCATCGACTTCGCCAAGGACCACAATCCCGGGAACCTGGTGCTGGTGGTGAACTGCAACGGCCAGGGCCAGAGCGATTACGTCAGCCCGCAGCAATCCCTCGGGGTGCTCTCCAAGAAACTGAAGGCCGCCGGCTGGGCGGTCCGCGAGGTGGACGGCCACGACGTCGAGCGGCTCGAAGCGGCCCTGGGCCGCCTCCCCAAAAGCAAACCCCTGGCCGTCCTGTGCCGCACCCGGAAGGGGTGGGGCGTCCAGGGCCTGCAGGCCGTCGATGCCCACGGCAAGGCCCTGTCGAACGAGAAGGCCAAGGCGGCCATCGAGGAGCTGGCCTTGCCGCCGCGATTGGCTGAAGTCGATGAACTCCTGCCGCCCAAGCCGCGCGGCCGCAAGGTCAAACGGACCCCGGACCTGGTGGGTTTGGGCTCGCCGGACTTTTCCGAAGCCATCAAGGACGGCCGCCTGGCCACGCGGAAGGCTTACGGCATCGGCCTGCGGGAACTCGGCCGCCGGAATCCGCAGGTGGTCGTGCTCGACGCCGACGTGCAGGGCTCGACCTTCGCCAACTATTTCCACCAGGAGTTCCCCGAGCGATTCTTCGAGTGCAAGATCGCCGAGCAGAACATGGTCAGCGCCGCCGGGGGGCTGGCCGCCGGGGGGCTGCTGCCCTTCGCCAACACCTTCGGCAAGTTCTTCGCCCGGGCTTACGACCAGATCGAGATGGCCGCCATCGGCGGGCTGAACATCAAGCTCACCGGCAGTCACAGCGGCGTGACCCTGGCCGCCGACGGGCCGAGCCAGATGGCCCTGACAGACCTGGCTTTCCTGCGCTCGATGAGCCACGTTAACCTGATCGACGGCCGGCCGATGCTGCGGCTCTTGCTGCCGGCCGACGCCATGTGCGCCTACCGCTGCGTGGAACTGGCCGCCCGGCACGAGGGGCTCGTTTACATCCGCACACTGCGGCCGGAACTGCCGCTGCTCTACCAGGCCGACGAGACTTTCGAGATGGGCGGGGCCAAGGTGCTTCGCCAGGGCGACGATCTGACCCTGGTCGGGTCGTGTTACACGGTGCACGTCGCGCTGGCGGTGGCCGAGCAGTTGGCCGGCCACGGGGTGGGCTGCCGGGTGGTCGATTGCTACAGCCTGCCCATTAGCGACCCGGCGGTCCTGGCCATGGCCCGCGACCCGAACGACAAGCTCCTGGTGCTCGACGACAGTTACGTCGGGGCGGTCGGAAGCGAGCTGGCCGAGGTGGCCGCCGCATGGCAGGGCGCCCGGGTGGTCGTCATGGCCGTTTGCCGGACGCCGAAGTCGGCCCGCCGGCCCCAGGAGGTTCTCCGGCAGGTCGGCCTCGGCACCGAGGCGATCCTGGCCCGGGCCCGCGAACTGGTCCAGGAGGATGATTGATGTTCGACGGACAGGCCCGCGCCGTGTCCCTACAACTGCCGCGGCACTACGGTGATGGCGGATTCTCTCCCTCGGCGGGTTCCCCTTGTTCGTCCAGGTGGTTTGACAGTTGGATGATCGAGTCGTCGGCCTGATCGCTTTGGCCGCCCTCGGCTGATTCGCTTTCCGCGGGCGACTCGCCCTCGGCGGCCAGGTCGGCCATGGCCTGTTGCACCTCGCCGCTTGTGGCGACCTCGTCGGGCGCCTCTCCGGATTCGCCCTGGCCCTCGTCCTCGTTCTCAAGGGCCAGTTCCGGCGTGGCCCGGGCCAGTTCCTCGATCCGCGGCAGGGAGTCGAGGTCCCTCAGGCCGAAGACTTCCAGGAACTGTTTGGTCGTGCCGTACAAGAGCGGGTGGCCCAGGCTTTCGTCGCGGCCGACGATGCGGATCAGCCCGCGGTCGACCAGCGTGCGGAGCATGGGTCCGGCCTCGACGCCGCGAATGTTCTCGACCTCGGCCCGGGTGACCGGCTGGCGGTAAGCCACCACGGCCAGGGTCTCCAGGGCCGCCTGGCTGATCCGGTCGCGCGAACGGCCGCGAAGAATCTTGCGAATGTAGTTGTTGTACTCCGGCAGGGTCATCAACTTGTAACCGCGGGCCACCTCGGCGATCTCGAAGGTGCGCTCGGTGTCGCGGTACTGCCGGTTCAGGTCGGCGACGGCCTGGCGAATGGCCGACGGCGTAGCGTCCTTTCGCTGGAGGGCCCCGGCGATGCGCTCGACCGAAAGGGCCTCGTCGCTGGCAAACAGAATGGCTTCAACAATCGCATCGAGATGACGACCGGCCATGGTTACTCGCCTCCGCTGGCTGGGGTGGACGGGGGGGCTTGGGTGGTGGCTTGGGCGGCTTGGGTGGCTTGACGAATTCGCTCGACCGCCAGGCTGACGCTCGTCTTGACGGCGTTGGAGGTGATCGTTGCGGCGGTCATCGCATCAACTTCATCCAGCCGCCCGATGGTCTTACCTTCGAACTGGTCGAGGAACTTGTTATAGCGCTGTTCGGTTTCGCCTTGGCCCGACAGGCCCAGTTCGTGGCCGATCTTCTCCCACAGCGACCACTTGCTGCGGGTCTCGCTGACGTTGGCCCCCAGGCCCGGGGTCTCCTGCTGGAAAACGACGACCACCTTGCGAATCGCCGGCTCCTGATCGGCTGTGACTCCGACCAGGACCCGGACCTTCGACGAGTAGCCCTGGGCTGCTCCCTCGGCGGCATAGCCGGCCGGCCGGCCGGCGGAATCCTTGACGGCGAAAACATCGGCGGCGTTCGGCAACCGTTCGGGAGCCGAGAAGCCCTGGCCGGTCGGAAGGACCTGCAACAGGAGACTCTCGAACTGAAGTTGCTCTTTCCTGGCGATCTTGTCCTTGAAAGCGCCGTAAATGACGGCCACGCCGCTGCCCATGATCAGGCAGATCGACCCCAGGACGATGACGAATCGGATTGCTTGTTTCATTGTTTTGCTCCGCGTCCTATGCGGCCTCTGGTGCGCTATTCTTGCCGGTCCCGAAGATCCGCGGCCTGGTCCAGCGATCAATGAGCGGCGCCGCGGTGTTCATCAACAGAATCGAGTAGCAGACGCCCTCGGGGTATCCGCCGTAAAGCCGGATGAGCGCCGTCAGCAGGCCGCATCCGAGTGCAAAGACGATCTGCCCCTTTCGCGACAGGGGACTGGTCACCATGTCGGTGGCCATGTAGAGGGCCCCGAGCATCAGCCCGCCGCAGACGAGATGGTAGAGCGGGAACTTCAGCCCCGCGCCACCGGCCTGCAGGGCCGCCGCCCAGACCCACTTCGATTCACCCGAGGCCAGCGACCCCAGCGGCAGCGGCAGCACCGAGGCCAAGAGGGCCACCGTGCCCAGGTACAGCACCGGCACGTACCAGCGAACGTAGCCGCGAAGGACCAGGTAGACCACGCCCGCCAGGAGCAGCAGGGCCGAGACCTCGCCGAGGTTGCCGCCAATGTGTCCCCAGAAAGCGTCCCACAGGCTCGGGGCCCGGCCGTCGAGCACGCTGCGGAACTGCTCGGTCAGCGACGCGGCGACACTGTCCGGTGCGGCCAGTCCTTTCTTGAGAACGGCCATCGGGCTGGCCCCGCTGACGACGTCGGTCGCCGAACCGTCGGAGCCAAAAGTGCCCACGTCAACGGTGAAGTGGCGAAAGAAGTCCGTGACCCTGGCGGCCAGCGTATGGCCCGAGGGGCTGATCTGGACGACCGGGTATTCGGAGGGGTTCATGTCCACGGCGAAAGAGGTGTGGACAACGGCTCGGCCGACCAGGGCCGGGTTCCAGATGTTGTAGCCCAGGCCGCCGAAACATTGTTTGGCGATCAGGATGGCCGCCGCGCTGCCGACCACGGGGACGAACCAGCGGACCGTGGCGGGCATGCAGAAGGCCACCAGCAGGCCGGTCACCACGGCCGACCCGTCGCCGACCGTCACCGGCACCTTGCGGAACCTCTGGGCCAGGCCCTCGCAGACCACGGCCGTCAGAACACTCAGGGCGACGACCAGGTAGGCCCGGTAGCCGAACAGGTAGCCCGACAGCAGCAGGGCCGGCGTCAGGGCGGCGGCCACCGACCACATGATTCGCGGCACGGAGTCCGGGTGGCGGATGTGCGGAGACGATGATACGGCAAGTCGAGTCATGGCTTATCCTTGAACAGCCGCTACTTGCTGACGGCGGCCTGTTGTTGCGACTTTTTCTCGCGCTGCCTGGCCAACTTCTTGCGGCGCTCGCCCTTGAGAAAGCGGACGTAATGGACAATCCGCCGCCCGGCCGGGCAGACGAACGAACACGAGCCGCACTCGATGCAGTCCATCAGGCCCGTCTCCATGGCCTGGTCCAGGGCATCGAGACTGTTGTCCTCGTAAGCTTCGCCGAGTATGCTCAGCGTGCTGGGCAATAAGCCCGCCGGACAGGCCTCCACACAATTACCGCAACGGATGCACGGCCCGTGCTCGAAGGCCTGCGGCGACCTCAGGCAGAGCAGCCCGCTGAAGCCCTTGATCGTATAGGTCTCGACGCTCGACAGGGCCAGGCCCATCATCGGGCCGCCGCAGATGACCTTGCCCACGTCGTCCCTGAGTCCGGCCGCCTCGGCCAGCGAGGCCACGCTGGTGCCCAGGCGGACCGAGAAGTTGCCGGGTTTCTCGACGGCGTCGCCGGTGATGGTGAGCAGCCGCTCGGTCAGTGGCCGCCGCCAACGCAGGGCCTCCCAGGCGGCCTTGGCCGTGCCGACGTTCTGGACGACCACCCCGGCGTCGGCCGGCAGCCCGCCGGAGGGAACCTCGCGACCGGTGATGGACTTGATAAGTTGCTTCTCGGCACCCTGGGGGTACTTGACCTCCAGGGCGACGACCTCGACGTTATTGAGTTCCGCGGCCGCGTCCTTCAGGACCTGGTAGGCGTCCATTTTGTTGCTCTCGATGGCCACCACTCCCCGCGGGGCGGCGGTGGCCTGCATGAAAATCTCCAGCCCCTCGACGATCTCCGCAGCCGAGGAGAGCATCAGCCGGTGGTCGCAGGTCAGGTAGGGTTCGCACTCGGCGCCGTTGAGGATAACGGTGTCGATGGTCGCCCCCTTGGGCGGGGTGAGCTTGACGTTAGTCGGAAAGGTCGCCCCGCCCAGGCCCACCAGTCCCGCCTCGGCGACCGCCCGGCGCAGGTCGTCCGGCGTCATGTCGCGCCAGGAGCGCTCCCGGTTGCAGTCCTCGTGCCAGCGGTCCTCGCCGTCGGGCTCAAGCTCGATGGCCTCGACCATCGTGCCGGTCACCGGGTCGAGCATCCGGGTGAACTTCTTGACGGCGCCGCTGGTGGGAGCGTGCAGGGCGGCGCTGATAAAGCCCGAGGGCCGCCCGATCGGCTGGCCGCGGGCGACTCTTTGCCCCTTCTCGACCAGGGGTGTGCTGGCGGCGCCCATCGACTGGCGGAGACTTATGACCAGTGTCTGGGTGGGCTTGATCTGCTGGATGGCCAGGGCGGCTGTGGCGCCCTTGGAGTCGGGAGGATGAATTCCTCCGGAAAACGTGTTGGTCATAGGTTTCTTCCCAAGAACAGATTCAGCCATGTAGGGCGGCTGAAGCGCAGCCGCCGATTGTGAGAATAGACCGCGTGGCTGCAAGCAGCCACCCTACTGTCTTCGCAGAGTAGCATCAGTCCGACATCTGTTGCAAGGCGTTTTTCATGTGGCGGATGGCCTGGTTGATTCGGTTGTCGTTCTCGACCAGGGCCAGGCGCAGGTA
>JAACEH010000122.1 GCA_011682595.1 Anaerolineaceae bacterium | reverse complement strand
CGGTGTCGCGCGACCAGGTGGACCCCAAGGTGGTCGCCGGCGAGCGCGAGATCGCCCGCGAGCAGGTCAAGGACAAGCCCGAGAACATCCAGGCGAAGATCATCGACGGCAAGCTCGACAAGTTCTTCGCCCAGCGGGTGCTGCTGGAACAGGCCTGGGTCCACGACGACAAGCAGACGGTCGAAGACGTTCTGAAGTCCCTGATCGGAAAAATCGGCGAGAACATGCGCATCACCCGCTTCGCCCGCTTCGACGTCAGCGAGACCCCCGACCAGCCGGACGAATAAACAGGACGCAGAACATCTCGTGCAACCAGCAACCAAGCGCGGCCCCCTCTTTGCGGGTCGCGCTTTTCCTTGCCCGAACGTCAACGCCGCTCCGGCCGCCGGATGCTACCTTCAACTGCGCCCGGCCTGCGAGGCTACAAGAAGAGCCCCGAAGGGCCTGGCTCACCTTTCGCTGGTTTGCCTTTCGCTTGACTCGGCGGGGGAATCGAGTTTAATGTAGGGTGACGCCCTCGCGGGGGCGAGTTCAATTCTAGTCAATGAGGGAAGCGGCATGGGCCAACCAATATACCGGCGTGTGATCCTCAAGATCAGCGGCGAAGGTCTTTGCAGGTCCGGCGGCTCCGGGCTCGACCCCGAGGAAATCAGCCGCATTGCCGATGAGGCCAAAGCCGTCGCCGAGAACGGCACGCAACTGGCCATCGTTGTGGGTGGCGGCAACTTCATCCGCGGCCAGGCCCTCAGCGACGCCGGACACGTCAAGCGGGCCACGGGCGATTACATGGGCATGATGGCCACCTGCATCAACGCCATGGCCCTGCAGGATACGCTCGAGGATATGGACGTGCCGACGCGCGTGCTGACGGCCATCGAGATGCAGCAGGTGGCCGAGCCGTTCATTCGCCGCCGCGCGATCCGCCACCTGGAGAAGGGTCGCATCGTCATCCTGGCCGGCGGCACGGGCAACCCTTACTTTACGACCGACACCTGTGCGGCGCTGCGGGCCAGCGAGTTGGGGGCCGACGTGCTGCTGAAGGCCACCAAGGTCGACGGCGTTTTCTCGGCCGACCCGGTCACCAACCCCGAGGCCGAGAAGTTCGACCGCCTGACCTACCAGGAGGTGTTCGAGAAACAGCTTCGCGTGATGGACCTGACGGCCATCTCGCTGTGCATGGAGAGCGGCATCCCGATCGTAGTCTTCAACCTCAAGAAGTCGGGCAACATCGCTCGGGTGATCGCCGGTGAGAGCATCGGCACGACCATTACCAGTTGAGAAAAAGTAGGAGAAAGCCGCCATGGCCGTGGACGACCACCTGTTGGAAGCCGAAGAAAGGATGGAAAAAAGCGTCGAGCGTCTGAAGGCCGAGTACCGGACGGTGCGCACGGGCCGGGCCAGCGCCGGGCTGGTCGAGCACCTGAAGATCGACTATTACGGCACCATGACCGAGCTTCGCCAGATGGCCACCATCACCTGCCCCGACCCGCTGCTGATTGTTATCAAACCGTACGACGCCTCCAGCGTCGCCAACATCGTCAAGGGCATTCAGACCTCGGACATCGGCATCACCCCCTCCAGCGACGGCAAGATTATTCGGCTGCAGGTGCCGCCGTTGTCGCAGGAGCGGCGCAACAGGATCGTTCACCAACTGAAGGAGATGGCCGAGGAGTCGAAGGTGGCCATGCGTAACATACGCCGCGACGCGATCAAGGCCATGGACGCCGAACAAAAGGCCAAGGAGATTTCCGAGGACCAGGCCAAAAAGGGCAAGCAGGAGGCGACCGACCTGATACACAAGTACGAGAAACTGGTCGATGAAGCCCTGGAGGCCAAAACCAAAGAAGTACTCGAAGCCTGATTTGCCGACCTATCTGCCCTGGCCGTGGTAAGGGTTTTTCCGGAACGCCTATTGCTGTTTGTCTGGTGGTTCAGCGTGGTGGTTTAGTTGAAGCGAAACCGTTCTTCTTCAGACCTGATTTGGGGGTGAGACTAGTTTTGATTGAAAGTGTCCAGCAGGCTTACTATAATGCCCTGCCTGCAATGACTCGGGGGCTTCTGTCCCCTGCGAAAGAAGGGCCCCGGACGGTCGGGGCGGTTTCCGGGGGGAGTAGCTCAGTTGGTAGAGCAACTGCCTTTTAAGCAGTAGGTCCTGGGTTCGAGTCCCAGCTCCCTCACCATTGACTACCAAGGGGACCCGAGAGGGCAACACCCTGTGTTATTGGCCCGTCAGGCCCGTTTCTTGTGGGTTGTGAGGCCGGACAGCCGGCGTCCCCTGATGGATATTTGACAATTCGGCCCCATCGTTCAGCGGTTAGGACACAGCCCTTTCACGGCTGTAACACGGGTTCGAGTCCCGTTGGGGTCACCACAATCAAGAGGGCCGGCCGCCAAGAGCCACCCTTTGAAATTCGCTCCCGGGGCCGAGGCCGATCGGCCCCCTGAGACAGGATGAAAATGGTCTGGTAATTCTGCTGGACAGTCGCACAGTCCGAATTATAATACAGTAGTCGTGTGGAGGTTGCTTTTCAGTCGTTGGGATGGTTAGTTCAGGTCAGGCCGAATCAAGCGATCAATCATGTGGGAACTGGCTGGAGGCCAGCGCCGCACGAAAGTTGTAATCATTTACCACCCAAGCGCCACCCAAGCGCCCCGGCTAACCCGCCGAACCGCACCAAGCCGGGGCGTGCCCTTTTCTTCGTAACGGTGCAAAACGAGAGCGAGGCCGCCTGTGACACAG
This sequence comes from Anaerolineaceae bacterium, assembly GCA_011682595.1. The sequence goes on along the minus strand of JAACEH010000122.1, from coordinate 4,504 downwards.
GTGGCCTCGTTCTTTTTCGTTACTCACTTTCGCGCCGTCGCCTCTGACCGCGCAGCCGGAGATATCCCCCGCACATCACGTGGCGACCAGCCAGACCAGAAGGGCGCCGATGCCGATGGCCAGCAGCAACACCGAACTCGTGCAACCCAGCGGCCCGGCGCCCTGCCCTTTTCTCGAGCGGGGGTCGCTCTTGGTCCGCCCGCTGTAAAGCCAGCGCCCGCACTGCGAACAGACCAGCGTGCCGCGACTGACTTGTGTGCCGCAAGCCTCACAGCGGCGAACCGCAGCCCGCTTCTCACCGGGGGGCGCCGGGGTGATGGGGGTCTCCGCAGCCGGTGGCCCGGGGGCCGCGCCGCCAGGAGCAGGTCGCAGGGCTGCGGCTTTGCATTCGGCCGACGCGCAGCCGCCCAGCATGCTGTAACACTGATTGTGATATTGCGATCCGCACTTCGGGCAGGCCGTCACCCGGTCGCCGCTGACGATCGCTTCCTGGCACAACTTGCAGATGCTCTGCTGCCGGGGCTCGCGGCTCCGGTGGACGACTCGCCGCTTTTTCTGGTGGCGCTGCCGGTCGGCAGCTTCGCGAACCGCCTCGGCCGCCTGCCGAGCCGTTGACTTCAACTCGTCTTCAACCCGCTTGATGGCCTCGCTGCCGATGCGCCGACCCTGCTGCTTCGCGAAATCGTCCAGCTCGGTCACAGCCCCCAGCCCCTTCTCTTCCACCAGGTCCCGCGCCGCTTCGGCCGCCGTGACCGCCTGCTCGCGAGCAAAATCCTCGGCCAGGTCCTTGGCCCGGCCAAGTCCTTGGGCCGCCTTCTCCCTGGCGAAATCCAGGGCCTCAACGCCCCGCGACTGAAGTTCGGCCAGCTCCGGCGACTCGGTCTGCAGGCCCCGGCGCGACAGGTCGGCAAGTCGCCGGCTGGCCTCCTCGAGTCCGCTCGTTTCGACCTTAAGGTCATCCGGATTGACGTGTATCTGGGCCAGCTGTTCGGAAAGGTCCGTCACCGGAGCAACGTCGCCGACAGACGATCCGATGGTCCCGGAATCCGGCCCGATCGACGGCGAGCGCGAACCGGCGGCTCTCGGCGACGCCGAGGGGGGGGCTTCGGCCGCCGGGTCGGATGAGGGTCCGCTGCCGCCACATTCATCGCAGATAAAGTCGCGCGGGCTCTGCCCTGCCTCGAGTTCCACCCACCGGCCGCACTTCTTGCAGGAAACGATCCGTCCCATAGTTTTTTTCTCCCCGTCTCCCAGTCTCCGCTGATGGCTGTCTGTAACCACACGGACGTGTCGCTTACACCAAGAGTAACGGCTGGCGGCCGCGGCGTCAATCGTCGACCTGCCCAACTATACTACGGCCGAGGGCGGCGGCGACTTCCCTCCTGTTGCCTGTTAAGGCCTTTTCTGTGGGCGTTGACGCGACTGAGACCAGTTGGTAGAGTAGAGGCGGTGCAAGAGGTTCGCTTTCCGCGGAGAAACCGCCTGATGGGCCTGAAATCACTCCGGAAAAAGGCTTTCGACTACCTGCTCTACGTCGCCCTGCGAATGGGCGTGCTTCTGATCCAGCTTTTTCCGATCGAGGTCATGCAACTGATCGCCCGCGGTCTGGGGAACCTGTTTTACCTGCTCGACAAGAAACACCGCCGGCGAGCCATCGACAACCTGACCCAGGCCTTCGGCGATCAGTGGTCCCAGCGGCGGGTCCGGGCCACGGCCCGCAAGTGCTGCCAGCACATGATCATGCTGGGCATGGAGATCCTCAGCCTGGCCAAGCTGATCAATCGCCACACCTGGCACGAGTACGTCGAACTGGACAACGTCGCCGAGACGCTGAGGGTCATTTGCGACAATCGCGGCATCATCCTGCTGACCGGGCATTTCGGCAACTGGGAGGTGCTCGGCTACATGGTCGGGGCCCTGGGCATCCGCACCTACGCCATCGCCCGGCCGATCGACAACCCCTACATCGACCGCTGGCTGATGAGCCATCGCCAGGAGACCGGGCAGTCGATCATCAACAAGTTCGGGGCCGCCGACCTGGCCGTCAAGGTCATCCAGAGCGAGCAGGCCTTGTGCTTCCTGGGCGATCAGCATGCGGGCCGCAAAGGCATCTGGGTCGATTTCTTCGGCCGCAAGGCCTCCACCTACAAGAGCATCGCCCTGCTGTCGATGCAGATGAACTGTCCGATAGCCGTGGTGGGAGCCTGGCGACTCGGCAACCGGTTCAAGTTCCGCACTTACATCAACGACGTGATCGACCCCCAGCAATACGCCAACGACAAGGAGGCCGTACTCCACATCACGCAGCGCTACACCAAGGATCTCGAGAATATCATTCGCCAGGCGCCGGACCAGTATCTCTGGATGCACCGCCGCTGGCGCGAGCCGCCCCCGCCCAGGAAGAAAAAGAAGAAGCCCCGGGCCACCCTTGCCAAGCCGGCGCTCTGAAGTAGGGGCACCCCTTGCGGGTGCCCGCGAGAAACCAGATGGCAAAGGTGTATGCGGGCGGGAGCAAGCCCCACCCCTACAAAAAAAACGCCGCCGCGGCGGCACGGGCAGAAACTACTAGAACCGCTTCTGGCGATTCAACAGGTAACTCATCAGTGCCTTGTCGAACGGCATCGAGGTATCCACCGGCACGAAGTCGGCCTTCTGGCCTTCCAGCTCATCGCGGAAGCGGGTCTTGAAGGCCTCCAGCCGCTCGAGGTAGTCCGCCCTGATGCTCTCGGCGTCCGTCGTCACCGACCGGCCCGTCTCCGGGTCATGCAAGTCAACCGAACCGGTCATCGGAAAATGGGCTTCGACCTCGTCCAGCACGTGGAACACGATCAGGTCGTGGCCCCGGAACCTGACGTGGTGCAGCGCCTGGAGCGTCTGCTCAACGTCGTCCAGCAGATCGGAGAACAGGATCACCAGCGACCGCTTCCGCACCCGCTGGGCCACCTGGTGCACACACTCGGCCAGGCGGGTCCCGGCCCCGCTCGGCGGACGGGCCAGAATGCCCAGGATGTGGGTAAGCTGGCGGCGGTTGCACTTGGGCGGAATGAACTGCCTGATCCGCTCGTCGAAGGTCACCAGCCCCACGGCGTCCTGCTGCCGGGTCATCATGTAGCCCAGGGCCGCGGCCAGGCAGAGCGAGTACTCCAGCTTGGTCATCCCCTGGCCCGAGGCGAAGTCCATCGAGCGGCTCTGGTCGACCAGCAGGTAGCAGGCCAGGTTGGTCTCGGCCCGGTACTTGCGGATATAGAGCTTGTCGGTGCGGGCCCAGGCGTTGTAGTTGAGGTTCAGGTCGTCGCCCGGGGCGTACTTGCGGTGCTCGGAAAACTCGACGCTGAAGCCATGGTAGGGGGAGTCGTGCAGCCCGGCCATGAAACCCTCGATGATGAAGCGGGCCTTCAGGTCCAGCCGCTGCACCTGCTGGATCACTTCCGGGCGAAGATAGCTTTCAGCGGTTTGCATTGATGACCGATTGCAGCCTGGATGAGGGTTTCATGTGAGGGCACGGCATGCCGTGCCCCTACAAAAAAACAGGGCATATGCCTCACTCGTACTTCGGCACCTCGGGCTCGGGGATGGCCTCGATCAGTTTGCGGATAATCTCCACGGGACCCGTGCCCTGGGCCTGGGCGGCAAAGTTCGCGCTGATGCGATGGCGCAGCACCGGCACGGCGGCATTTTTTATGTCCTGCAGCGAGACCGAGACCCGGCCGGCCATGGCGGCAAAGGCTTTGCCGGCCAGGATCAGATGCTGCCCGGCCCGGGGACCTGCGCCCCAGTCGACCATCTCGCGCACGAAGTCCGGGGCCCCGTCGTCCCTCGGCCGCGTGGCTCTCACCAGGTGGGCGACGTACTGCACCACAAAGTCGCTGACCGGCACCGAGAGAATCAGTTTCTGGATGTTCAGGATGCCGCGGTCGCTGATGATCTGCGACAGCACAGGGGCCTCGCCGGCGGTCGTCTGGCCGAGAATCTGCTGCTCCTCGCTGAGGCTCGGATAGTCAACGTGAATGTTGAACATGAAACGATCGAGCTGGGCCTCCGGCAACGGGTAGGTTCCCTCCTGCTCGATGGGGTTCTGCGTGGCGATGACAAAGAACGGGTCGGGCAGATCGTAGGTCGTCTGGCCCACGGTCACCTGTCGTTCCTGCATAGCCTCCAGCAACGCTGCCTGGGTCTTGGGCGGCGTGCGGTTGATCTCGTCGGCCAGGACGATGTTGGCGAAGAGCGGCCCGTGGACGAAGCGGAACTTGCGCGTGCCGTCCGGCATCTCGTCAATGACGTTGGTGCCGGTGATGTCCGAGGGCATCAGGTCGGGGGTGAACTGGATACGCTTGAACGACAGGTCCATGACCGAGGCCAGGGCCCGGACCATCATCGTTTTGGCCAGGCCCGGCACGCCGACCAGCAGACAATGGCTGCGCACGAAAATGGCCGACAGCATCTGGTCGATGACCGGCAATTGACCTATGATGGCCTTACCCAGTTCGCCGACCACCTGGTCGCG
>JAACEH010000121.1 GCA_011682595.1 Anaerolineaceae bacterium | reverse complement strand
AGTTTCTCCTCTGCGCCCATGGTGGTCACTCTTTTCTGGCTACCATAATAAGGTCGCGGCTGGTCCGGGGATTGAACGGTCCCATTCCGTAACCCCCGTAAAGTTTCACTCTCGGGAAGCCGGCCCGCTCGGCCATGGCGACCAGGGAGGCCTTGTCCAGCACCAGCAGGTGCTCGCTGAAAACGGTTCGCGTCCAGGTGTCGCTCGGGCCGCTCTGCAGCACGACGATGTCCATCTCGCAGGTGGTGCCCGCCCGGCGGAAGGTCTTCATGAAGATGTAGTTCTGACCGATATGCTCCCGGGCCACGGGGTCGCTGTAGACATTGCGGCCCGGGGGGAAGCGCTCGTAGTTGAGCACCTGGATAATCAGGGCCCCGTCGGGCGTGGTCAGGCCGGCCATTTCCTTGATGGCCGCTTCGACGACCGAGCGTTTGCCGGCCAGCGACAGGCTGTTGCCCGCGCAGACGGTGGCCTGGAACGGCTTGTCGAAAACTTCCGACAGGTGGTCGAAGGAAGTCCGGCGAAAATCGATCTGCAGATTTCGCGACTCGGCCAGGTGACGCGATTTGAGGATCATCTCCTGGGAGATATCCGCCCCGGTGGCCTCCAGGCCCCAGCAGGCGAACAGGCAGGCGTGCTGCCCGGTGCCGCAGGCGCAGTCCAGCACGCGGCGGGCATGAACCGACTGGAAGGCCCTCTGGAAGAAGGGCGACTCGTGGGCCAGGCGCTTGTCCCAGTCAATCATGATCTCGTAGTACGGCTGGAACGAGTCGAAGATCGAGGGTTGGGCGGGCATGGGCTCCTCCGAGACCGTTCACTCCGGCGGCAGAGGCGTCTGCTTGTGGCCGGGCGTCTGCCGATAGTGGCGATTCTAGGGCATCGCGGGCTCCCGTTCAAGGCCGAAAATGGCTCCGCAGCCCGCAGCGTCAGCACCGCGTGTACCCGCAACCCCGACATACCAGGCAGCCGGACTCGTGGACCAGTTGCCGCTCGCAGTCCGGGCAGATCTCCGCTTCGCTCTCGATGAGGCACTCCCGGCAGACCATCGAGCGGCCGTTGGGGTGGACCAGCACCTGGTCGCGTCGCGTCGCGTCGCGGTAGATGGTGATGCCCTTGCAGCCCAGCTCCCAGGCCAGCCGGTATATCCGGTCGACCGTCTCGAGGCCGGCCTGGTTGGGGAGGTTGACGGTCTTGGAGACCGCGTTGTCGACGTGCCGCTGGAAGGCCGCCTGCATGCGAACGTGCCACTCGGGAGAAACGTCATGGGCCGTGACAAACAGCCGCCGCACGTCCGGTGGGATTTCCTCCAGCGAGTCGGGCGACTCGGTGGGCAGACGGGCCATCAGTTCCGGGCTGTAGAATCCCCGCTGCCGGGCGATTCGCTCGAAGCCCGGCTGAATCTCCAGCAGCCGCTGGTCGCCCAGCACGTGGCGCTCGTAAGCGATGTTGAAGATGGGTTCGATTCCCGCCGAGCAACCGGCAATCAGGCTCAGCGTGCCGGTCGGGGCGATGGTGGTCACGGTCGCGTTTCGCTGCCCGGGGCCGCCGGCGAAGATGCTGCGCTCGTGGTTGGGGAAGGGGCCTCGTTGGCGGGCCAGGTCGCGGCTTGCCCGGCGGGCCTCGGCGGCGATAAAGCCCATCACGCGGTCGGCCACCTCAAGGGCCTGGTCCGAGTCGTAGGCCACGCCCATCTCAATCAGCAGGTCGGCCCAGCCCATGACGCCGAGGCCGATCTTGCGATTGCCCTTGACTACCTGGTCTATCTGGGGCAGCGGGTAACGCGACATCTCGATGGCGTTGTCGAGCAGTCGCACCGCCAGGTGGACGGCCTCGCCCAGCCGGGGGAAATCCACGTCGCCGCCGTCGGCGAAGCGGGACAGGTTGATGCTGCCCAGGTTGCAGGCCTCGTAGGGCAACAGCGGCTGCTCGCCGCAGGGGTTGGTGCTTTCGATCTGTCCCAGGGCCGGCGTCGGGTGGTCCGCGTTGGCCCGGTCGACGAAGAACAGACCCGGCTCGCCGTTGGCCCAGGCGTGGTGTACGATGTTGTCCCACAACCGGCGGGCCGGCAGGGAATCGACCTGGCTGCCGTCGCGCGGATTTCGCAGGACGACCTGGCCGCCGTCGTCAAGCTGCCGCATGAACTCCTCGGTCACGGCGACCGAGATGTTGAAGTTCTCGAAGGCGTCCTCGCTTGTCTTGCAGTCGATGAAGGCCCGGATGTCCGGGTGGTCGATGCGGAGGATGGCCATGTTGGCCCCGCGCCGGAAGCCACCCTGGCTGATGGCCCGGGTGGCCTCGTTGAAGACGCGCATGAAGCTGATCGGCCCCGAGGCCTGGCCGCAACTGGTGCTGACCAGGTCGCCGGAGGGACGCAGCCGCGAAAACGAAAAGCCGGTGCCGCCGCCCGACTGGTGGATCAGGGCCGCCGCCTTGACGGCATCGAAGATGCCTTCGATCGAGTCCTCGACCGGCAGGACGAAGCAGGCCGCCAGTTGCTGCAACTTGCGGCCTGCGTTCATCAGCGTCGGGCTGTTGGGCAGAAAATCCAAGCTCATCATCAGGCCGAGAAACGCCCTGCAGGCCGGTTCGACCAGTGAATCATCCCCCAGTCGCCCCTCGGCCTCGGCCACGTTGCCGGCCACCCGACGGAACATCTCGCCGGGTTCCTCGGTCGGCTGGCCCGAGGCGTCCTTGAGCAGATACCGCCGCCGCAGGACCGCCAGGGCGTTCTGTGATAGTGCGGCCGGTTCGCGGGCGCCGTAACGTTCGAAGTTGGCTTTCCAGTCGATGGGTTGCATTTGTTGGCCTGCTACAATAGCTGGACATCCTTCTACAATTACACCGTATATCTTGTAGATAGTAGGGTGGCTGCTTGCAGCCACGCGGTCCTTATCACAATCGGCGGCTGCGCTTCAGCCGCCCTACATGCTATTTGTCGGAGGAAGGGGCCTGGTTCTGCTGAGCGGCCTCGGGCGGCGAATCTTCCTGCTCGGAAGCGACGGGCCCGGCCTCATCATCCGAGGCTTCATCAGTCGCCGGCCGCTCCTTGTCCCCACCGTCGGAGTCGTCGGCCTCATCGGCTGGCGTCTGGCCGGGCTTGTCGGCCGTCGCGTCGCCGGCCTGGTCGGTTTCCTGGCGACCCATGATCTCATCGTCGGAGTAGATGGGCTTGTACTTCTCGACTTCGGGGACGACGATCGCTTCGAGCTGCTCGTCGAACTCCGTTCTCTGCACCTCGTCGGTGTGCAGTTCGTCCTTGATGCGGCCGTGCGATCGGTCGAATCCCTCCGCCTGGCGGGCGTCCTCGATCGAGGCAATCCGGGCCTCGGGCGGAGCCGGCGGCATCTGGGCGGCTTCAAGCTCTTCCTCTTCGGCTTCCTCGAGCCGGAACATCCGCAGGTCGCCGAACTCGTCGTCCTGCTGAATCCCGATCAGCCGCCGGCGAATGCACTCCAGGATGGCCAGCAGTGTGCTGATCAGGTGGCTGCGCCCCACCTGCTCGTAGCCGGTAAACAGCGCCGCAAAGAGTTCGGAGAAGAGGACGGTCCGCCTCTGGCTCAGCACGGCGACAATCTGTTCGGCCATCTCCTCGACCGGCGTGTCGTCGTAGATGACCTCGGTCGGGGCGACGTTGATGCTCTGCATCACCCGGGCGAAGGCGTTCAGCAGGTCCCACAACTCAACCTTTTGCATCATCTGGTCGAGGGCGTACCGCTGCTCCTCGGGGCCGGCCACCAGGAGCGCCGCCGGGCGAGCGAAGCGCCGCGACTGCTCGCTGCCCAGCAACTCCAGGTCCTGGGCCGCCTCCTTGAAACGCTTGTACTCCAGGAGTTGCCGCACCAGTTCCAGACGCGGGTCTCCCTGGTCCTCCTGGCTGCCGTCCTCGTCCTCCAACTCCGGCCGCGGCAGGAGCATGCGGCTCTTGATCTCCATCAGCGTGGCGGCCGTGACCAGGAACTCGCCGGCGATGTTGATGTCCATGGCCGTCAGCAGGTCGAGGTAGGCCAGGTACTGCTCGGTAATCCGCACGATCGGAATGTCGGCGATCTGGACCTCTTCCCGGTGGATCAGGTACAGCAGCAGGTCCATCGGACCGTTGTAGATGTCGAGGTCAACGCGATAGTTCATCAGCGTTCGTCCCTGGCGGCTTCGGATCGGGCTACGTGCTCACGGCACCTGCTGGGTGCCACGGTCTGACTGAAAGTCAGGCCGTGATTATCTTCCCCCGATAGAATCGGGGTCATGGCCTGGCTGCGCCAGACCATGGCACCCCCGGCTTCGGTCCCAGCCCGGTCAGGGCCCGGACTTCCTTCATCGTCGCCGAGGCGAAGTCGTTGGCCTTCTCGGCCCCCTGGGCCAGAATGCGTTCGACGGCCCCGGGGTCGGCTTCCAATTCCTTCCGCCTGGCTCGCGGCTCGCTCAGAAAAATCAGCAGCACGTCGGCCAGGTAACCCTTGCAGTCGGTGCAGCCCCACTCGGCATTGCGGCACTTCCCGGCCACCTCCGGGGCGTCGGTCGGACAGAACACCTTGAAGTACTCGCAGACATTGCACTCGTCCGGATGGCCGGGATCCCCGAGGCGTATCCGCTTGGGGTCGGTGATCATGCTCATCACCTTCTTGCGGATGGTCTGCTCGTCGTCGGCGATGTCGATCTGGTTGCCGTAACTCTTGCTCATCTTGCGGCGGTCGGTGCCCAGCAGGCGGGCCGTCCTGGTCAGCTTGGCCTGCGGCTCGGGGAAAACTTCGCTCCCGACCATGGTGTTGAAGCGGCGGACGATCTCGCGGGTCAGCTCCAGGTGGGGCAACTGGTCCTCGCCGACCGGCACATAGTGGGCTTTGTAGATAACGATGTCGGCCGCCTGAAGGCAGGGGTAGCCCAGGAACGAGTAGTTGTGCAGGTCCTTATTTTTGACTTGTTTGAGCTGCTCCTTGTAGGTCGGGCAGCGGGTCAGCCAGCCCAGCGGCGTGTAGCAACTGAGGATCAGGTGCAGCTCGGCGTGACCCGGCACGTCGCTCTGGCGGAAGATGACGCTCCGGGCGGGGTCGAGTCCGCAACTCACCCAGTCGATAACCACCTGGCGCGTGTTGTCGAACAGTTGCCGCGGGTCGGCGTACTCGCTCATCAGGGCGTGGTAGTCGGCCACCATGAAGTAGCACTGATAGTCCTCCTGCATCATGCGCCAGTTAAGCAAGGCTCCGACCAGGTTGCCCAGATGAAGCCGGCCTGTGGGCCGCATGCCGCTGAGGGTCCGCTGCTTGGCCATTTCCAGAACTCCGTTAGTCTATTGTATGGACCCCGGATGCGTTCTTTGCTCGAGTTCAGGGGACAGTGAAAGTCCTCTTTAACACGTCAAGTCCCAACTCCTGCAATCAACCCGATCAGAACCTGGGCCGGGACCAGCATCAACCGGAAAATCCCTCCGCCAAAGATAAACAGGGCGATAATAATCAAGGGGCCAAAGCGGTTCAGCTGCATGTATCTTTCCCGGGCCTCATAGGGCAACAACTCCCGAAGAATGTGGTGCCCGTCCAGCGGCGCGATGGGCAGCAGGTTGAAGATGCCCAGCAGGAAGTTGATCATGGCCCCCCAGTAGACCATGTCTAGCAGGCCGCCGGCATACCTCCCGCTGAAATCGATCGGCAGTAGCAGCAGGGTGCGCAGCAAGAGGGCGAAAAGAATGCCGAGCACGAAATTACTGGCTGGTCCGGCGAAACTGACCAGCATGTCGTCGCGGCCGGGATGCCGGAAGTTGTAAGGATTGATCGGCACCGGCTTGGCCCAGCCGAAGCCCACCAGGACGATCAGTATGGTGCCGATAGGGTCCAGATGGGCCTTCGGATTGAAGGTCAGTCGGCCCATATTCCTGGCCGTCGGGTCTCCGCAGCGCAAGGCGGTGTAGGCGTGCATATACTCGTGGACCACCAGGCCGATCAGGGCCGGGATCACGCGAATGAAAATACTCTCAGGCGATAAATCCAGCATATTTTTCCACAGCCCACAAAGTCGCGACAGGGCAGTCTAATGGGCCGTCGGACTATTGTCAACTGGGCCGTCGGACTATTGTCAACGTACAAGCCTCGAAAGTCCGTTTCCGGGACTGCCGGGACCCTTTGGCACAAGGTCCGGCCGTCTAAAGGCTTGCCAATTCGCCGCCTCAGGGATAGACTGGTCGGTCGAAGAAGGCCCGATGAGCCCGCTGGACTGTGGAAGCGGATCGCCTGGCAGGCCGTTGTAGGAGTGTGAGGGCAAAAGCTTTGAGCGAAACTGTCAACAGTGCCGCCGTGGACCTGGCCTACGCCCGTAGCGTGGTCCAGGCCGAAGCGGCCGCCGTCCAGGGGCTGCTGGACTGCCTGGGCTCCGAGTTCGAGCAGGCCGCCCGCATGATCTACGACTGCCGGGGCACGGTGGTCCTCTCGGGCATCGGCAAGGCCGGCATCATCGCCCGCAAAATCTCGGCCACACTCTGCTCGACGGGCACGCCGAGCATCTTTCTTCATGCCGCCGAGGCCATTCACGGCGACCTGGGCCGCGTCCGACGCGACGACCTGGCCCTGGTCCTCAGCTACGGCGGCGAAACCGACGAGGTCACGCGGCTGCTCGGGCAGCTCAAGAAAATGGGCGTCACCATCATGGCCATGACCGGCCGCCGCAACTCCACCCTGGGCGCCTGCGCCGACCTGGTCCTGGACCTGGGCGAGCTGCAGGAGGCCTGCCCGCTGGGCCTGGCCCCCAGTGTGACCACCACCGCCATGCTGGCCCTCGGCGACGCCCTCTCGCTGACCGTCCTGAAGATGCACGGCTTCAAGGAAGAGGACTTTGCCCTGTTCCATCCCGGCGGCAGCCTGGGACGCAAGCTCATGAAGGTCGAGGAAGTCATGCGGCAGGGCGACCGGCTGCCCGTGGCCCGCGACAACCTGACGGTCCGCGAGGTGCTCTTTTCGCTGACGCGAATCAAGCGGCGCAGCGGGGCCGCGGTGCTGGCCGACGCCGACGGAAAACTGACCGGTATCTTTGTCGATGCCGACTTGCGGCGGCTCCTGGAGTCCGGCGACGCAACCGTCCTGGACCGCCCGGTCCGGGAGGTCATGATCCACAATCCCAAACGAATCACCGCCGGCCGCCTGGCCTCCGAGGCCTTCCGCCTGATCAACCAGCACCACATTGACGAACTGCCGGTGGTCGACGACGGCGACCTGGTGGTCGGCCTGATCGACATCCAGGACCTGGTCGAGGTCGGCCTGGCGGAAGGATAGACCGCATTTACCCCATGTAGGGGCACCCCTTGCGGGTGCCCGCAAGAAGCCAGATGGCAAAGGTGTTCGCGGGCGGGGGCAAGCCCTGCCCCTACAAGAAAAACTATAGAAGCGGCGTGCCGCTAAACACATACGAAGGTTAGGCCGAGTCTTTTTCGGGAATTGAAGTCAGCGAGGTTCTGCTGTGAAAAACCTTTCGGCGGTCCGCCTGCTGGTCTGTGACGTCGACGGCGTCCTGACCGACGGCCGAATCATCTACGACTCTTCCGGCGCCGAAACCAAGCAGTTCCACGTCCGCGACGGCTCGGGTCTGAAGTACTGGCTCCGGGCCGGCCGCCAGGCGGCGCTGCTCTCGGGCCGCTCGTGCCAGGCCACCGAGCGCCGGGCCGCTGAACTCGGTATCACCCTCCTCGCCCAGGGCGCCAAGGACAAGTGGCCGGCCATGGAGCGAATCCTGACCGCCGCCGGGTGTACAGCCGCCGAGGCGGCCTACCTGGGCGACGACCTGCCGGACCTGCCGGTCATGCAGCGGGTCGGGTTTCCGGTCGCCGTCGCCGACGCGGTGGCCGAGGTCCGGGCGGCGGCCGCCTACGTCACGCAGACCCCCGGCGGCCGTGGCGCCGTCCGGGAAGTCGTGGAGCTGATCCTCAAGGCCCAGGGCCTCTGGCAGACGATCATGGAGCGGTACCGCAAACCCGACCGATAGGCCGGGCCCGGCACACCGGAGAGCCAATGTTCAGACGGACAATGATTATTGTCATCAGCGTGCTGGCCGTGATCTTCCTGGCCTTGCTGTTGCGCCGCTTGCAGAGTCTGGACTATGGGCCGCAGGACGAGTTGTACAAGGTCAAGCCCAAGGAGGTCATCGGCGACAGCGCCGGCGGCATGCCCGTGGATCAGTCCGGCACCGAGGTGTCGGATTCGGACTTCCAGGTGATTATCCGCGATCCGGAGACCAACCGGCTGGTGCAGGACATCCGGGCCGAGAAAATGGCCCCCGAAGTCGGGACGTCGCGAACACATCTGACCAGGCCGGACTTCTTCATCTATAACGACCGCGGAGAGCAGTTGTACATTACCGCGCCGCGGGGCTACTTCGACACCGCCGGCAGCCTGGTCGACGGCTACGAGTCTATCATTCGGGGCGAACTCAGCGGAGGCGTCGTGATTCGCATGGACCGCAGTACGCCCCGTGACCCGAGTGACGACATCGTCATGACGATGGACCACCTCCAGTACAACCGCAACGCGACCATCGAGAACCCGCAGCCCGTCGCCGACAACAACCTCGGGCCGGTCTCCAAGCTGTACACCGACGATCCGGTCAAGGTCCGCAGCCCGGAAGGCGACGTCGACGCCCTGGGCATGATCATCTACCTGCTTCGCGGCAAGAGCGAGTTGAAAGAGCTTCGCCTGCTGAAGGACGTTCACATCGTACTCAGGACCGAGGGCGACGAATTCGAGGTCGGCCTGACCTCCGGCGGCAACTCTGCGACCGGGACACCGGCTACCTCCGACGAGCCGGCAGCCGCACCGGCCAGGGAGGCCGAAAAGAAGAAGACCGGCCCCCGCCAAAATGGCAAGGCCGCCCGGGCGGCGCCGCCCATGGTCGAAGTCCGCCGTGAAACGCCGGAGATACCGGCGACACCGGCGATAGAAGAACCCCGAGCGGCTGCGACTGAGAAGACAGCACAAGCGGCGCCCGCCGACGTCACGCAGTCGCTGTACCACTTCTACCTCAAGGGCAACGTCCGCGTCCGCCAGGGCGACCGCGGCCTGGACGCCGACGAGATGACACTGCTGACAAAAGAAAACAACCCCGTGCAATCCGGCCGGGACAAGCCTGAACGGCCGGGCGCCCGGGCCGGCCAGACGCGCTCCGCACCACCCGGGGCGGCCGCTGCGGCCGGCCGGCCAGGGCGGCCGCCAGGGCAGCCGTTGAAGCCGAAGCCCACCGCCGCGGGGTCTCGCAGTCATCCCACCGTGCCTCCGCAGAAAAGGCCCGCCGCGACCACCCAAGCCGCGACCACCGGGCCGTCGACCACCCAAGCCACCCAAGCCGCCCAAGCCATCCCCGCCACCGAGGACGCGCCGCCAAAGGAGGCGCTGCCGGTGGACATCGTCTGTGACGGACCGTTCATTCTCACGCCGCAGGTTCACTCCGGGCCGCCGGTGAAGTTCCGCATGACCGCCAAGGGCGAGAAGGTTGTCCTGACAGACAAGGACATGACCGCCAGCGGACAGTTTTTCAGTTACGATGGCTCGCTGGAGCAAGGTGTCCTGAAGGCTGATTCGGGCCAGACGGCCAAGGTCGTCCAGGGCGAGAACGTCATTGTCGGGCCGCACATTACCTTTGACCAGCTCAAGGGGACCGCCCGGGTGGATGGCCGCGGGACTCTGGTGGCCGGGGGGGCGGGGCAGGGCTTCGGCGGTGGGTCAGAGAAGAAAGCCCGCGGCGGCGAGTCGCCACTGAACGCCCGCTGGAACGACTGGATGGAAATTGGCTTCGTGACCCGCGAAGTTATTTCCGACAAGGACCCCGAGAAGACAGAGAGCAAGCGTTTCCTTCGCCTGGCCAGGTTTACCGGGCAGGCCGTCCTGAGACAGGACGAGCAGACCTTGGCCGGTGATCGCATCCGCATCGATTTCTATCTCCCGACGGCCAGGGGCGACTTCGGCCTCCGCAAGGTGACGGCCGACGGGCGGGTAGCCGTCTCCCAGCCCGGCGGCGGAGGCGGCAGCGAGGCCCTGGCCCTGGGCGACCTGGTCTGTGAGCACCTGGAGTTCGATTTTCTGCGTCTGCCCAACGGCAAGAGCCGGCCGGACCTCCTTTTCGCCGAGGGACAGGTCAAGGGTGGCGGCAAGGATTCCAAGGGCCAGGTCGGCCAGATCGAGGCTGAAAAGCTGTGGGTGAAGTTCAGCCCGGATCCGGAGGATCCCGAAAAGGGCAAGCCCTCGGACATGACCGCTCGCGGCGACGTGCGAGTGCGGCGAAAAGGGCTCCAGGCCGAGGCCGACTACCTGAAGACCGATCAGGGCGGAGACACGATACTGCTTGTCGGGACGGCGACCAAGTGGGCCATGGCCGGCAGCGGGCCGAACAAGTTACGCGGCCAGAGAATCCTCATTGCCCAGGAAACCCGGGGCAAGAAAAAGGTTCCCCGACGGGCCGACGTCACCGGGCCGGGCACGCTGGACCTGATGAGCAGCCGTGGATTGGACGGCCAGAAACTCGGGGAGCGCACCCCTTTGCACATCGAGTGGACCGAAAGCATGTTCTTCGACGGCCGCAAGAACCAGGCCCACTTCGCCGGCCGGACGCGGACCCGCACGCCGTCGGCTTCGATCGATTGTCGCGACCTGTGGGTCTTCTTCCTCGATGCCGAACCCGGCCCCCAGGCCGCCGCAAGAGCGCCGAACGACAGTGACGACCAGGACGGGCTTTTCGACAAGAAGGACCTGTCGCGACTGACAGCCATCGAGAAGGTGGTGGCCCGCACGATCGAGAGGCCGGACAACCCGGCCAAGGGGCTCCAGGTGGCGACCTTGCGCTGCGAAAAGCTCGAGTACAACGCCGTCAGGGACAAGGCCTACGTGCCGGGGCCGGGCAGGCTGAAGATCATCGAGGTGCGACGCCGGCCGGTTGCCATGCCGCCTCACCAGCGGCCGCCGGTCAACTCGACCGAAGTCATCTGGAAAAAGGAGATGATCTTCGAGCGCTCCCGCCAGGTGGCCTACTTCGGCGAGGACGTTGTGACCACGATCGTCGGGCGGAGCAAGGGAGCGATCGCCGAAGACGAGGGAAGCGGCCAGTTCAGCGACCTCAGCGTGCTGAAATGCCAGGACCTGCGGCTGTTTTTTGTCGAAAAGGAAGCCCGCAATCTGGATGACGCCGGACGGCGCAAGGGGATGAAGCTCAAGCGGCTGGTGGCCACCGACCGCGTGTTCTTCAAGGACGGCGACTACCATGCCCGGGGAGGGCGGGCCGTTTACGACCAACAGAAAGACCTGCTTGTCCTGACCCGCACCCAGGGCCGGCCGGCAGCCATCTGGGTGCAGAACGAGAAGAAGGAACTGTTCAACCGCTGGGGCGGCGACAAGCTTTTCTATTGGCGGCAGACCCGCCGCATCAAGACCATCGGCCAGAGGGACATCACCATCACCCCCCGCGAGAAATCAATCTTCGACCGCTGAGGCCGGGTGGAACTGACAACGGGCATGGTCCACGCTTGCGTGGCCATGAGTGGCGGGTGGCACAGTTTGGAATGAGCGGTGCCATGGTCGCACCCGCAGGCCAGGCCATGAGGGAGTTCTCGAAGCATAATCGCGGCCTGGCTTCGCCAGACCATGGCGCCCGCTTTCCTCTTGTCCGGGCGACACTTGCAGTGGTATCCTGTCGTCATATGATTTTGGACTTTGGTGGGTGGCAACTTGATGTGAATCGGCCTTCTCGTTGCCCTTGCTGTCGGTCAGCGTGCATCGCGTCGGCAGGCCCTTGAGCAGTTCGTAGTGCATGTGGGCCTTGACGCCTTTGTGCCGGGGATCGAACCACAAGGCCCGGGCCGTCTTCGGCAAGGCCGTCAGCAACGTGCTGTCAACCAGCGTGACCACCTGGCCCAGGTCCTCACGGAACCGCCCCGACTCGATCGGCTCGAGCTCCTGGCCCAAAGCGTGGATGATCTCGACCAGCAAGTCACTGTCGAAGACCCGCGCCGCCTCGCTCAGACTGCCCAACGAAACCCGCGGCACACCCAGCTTGCGTTGCACCTTGGCCAACTGGCTGGCCCGCTGAAGCGAGCGCAGCGAATCGCAGATCGGGTTGAACATCTCCAGCAGCAACAGCAGCACATACTGGTCCATGTGCAGCCGCCGATTGCCGGCCCGGTCGCGAGCACAACCGGCCTCGTGCAGGTGCTCGACCAGACCGCTCAAGGCCCGGAAGTACTTCAAGCCCTTGAGGTCCCGCGAGCGGATGACCTTGCGTTTGCGTCCAGCCATGGAACCATCAAAGCACAGTGCAAACCCTGGCGCAATAGGCAATTTAGGAAAAGTAGAAAAAAGTTTGGCCGCTTCGCCCAACCAAAGCAATCGCCGTGCCGAACACTATTGGTCTGTTGACCAGATCTACTTGACTTTACCT
>JAACEH010000120.1 GCA_011682595.1 Anaerolineaceae bacterium | reverse complement strand
GCGGCCAGGTTGTAGGCCGTCGAGCCGGTCGGCGTGGCCACGATAACCCCGTCGCCGTGATAGGTGGCCATCGACTTGCCGTTGATGTCGACCGCAACTGCGATCATGCGGTGGCTCGCCCCGTGGCTGAAGACCACGTCGTTCAGGGCCATCTCCTGCAGGTGATGGCCGTCGCCCTTGTCGATCCGGGCCGTCAGCATCATCCGCTCGACGCGCCGGCCGCCGCCGGCCAGTGCCTCGGGCAGGGCCTCGGCGACCTCCTCTACCCGAAAGGCGGCCAGAAAGCCCAGCCGCCCGACGTTGACCCCCAGGCAGGGCACGCCCGCCGGGGCCAGCCGCCGCGAGGCCTTCAGAATCGATCCGTCGCCGCCGACCACCAGGGCCAGGTCCACCCCGCCGTCCGGGATGGCCGGATCGCACTGCAGGTCCTGAACGATCATCTCGGCATGTTGCTCGATGAGCGGACGCAACTGATCGATGGTCTCGCGGACCGTCTGCCGCGACCCGGTCCCCATGACCAGCACCTTGGGTTTGCTCATGATTGTGCCCCGTCGTGTACGGGTCTGTTTTGTGTGTTCGATATCGTCAGCCTTACCGTATCGGCCAGGCGCTCGGCCGTCAAGCCGAACCGTTCGAGCAGCCGCTCGCGCGAGGCGTGCTCAATCAACTCGTCCGGCAGGGCCACCGAGGCCGCCAGGCGGCCGGCCAGGCCGCGGGTCTGGGCAAACTCCAGGCAGGCCCCGCCGAAGCCGCCGACCCGCGTCGCCTCCTCGATGGTGATCGTCCAGGGAGTCTCGGCCAGCAGGCGGCCGATCAGATCCTCGTCCAGCGGTTTGCAGAAGCGGGCCGAGACGACGGTCAGCTCCAGCCCTTCGCCGGCCAGCAGCTCGGCCGCTGCGAGGGCGGCATGCGACGCCGCCCCGTAGGCCAACAGCGTGCCCGCCCCGCCCACCCCCCCCGAGCGCAGCACATGGCCGCGACCCAGTTCCACCGGCTGGTCCGAAAGGTCGTTCTCGGGCACGCGGTCGCGCGGATAGCGGATAGCCATCGGCCGCTCGAGGCTCTGCGCCAAACCGATCATCTGCCGCAGTTCAAGGCCGTCGGCCGGGGCGGCGACGACCACCCCCGGCACGGTCCGCAGATAAGCGATGTCGTAGAGGCCCTGGTGGGTGGCCCCGTCGGCGCCGACCAGTCCGGCCCGGTCCACCAGCAGCAGCACCGGGAGATTGCGGTTCAGCGACAGCTCGTGGTAGAGTTGGTCGTAGGCCCGTTGCAGGAAGGTCGAGTAGATGGCCACCACGGGCCGCAACCCGCCGGCCGCCAGCCCGGCTGCAAAGGCCACGGCGTGCGATTCGCAGATGCCGACGTCGTAGAACCGCTCGGGGAACCGCTCCTGAAACTTCGAGAGCCCCGTCCCGTCGGGCATGGCGGCGGTTATGGCCACCACGCGGTCGTCGGTTTCGGCCACCTGGATCAGGGCCTCGACGGCTGCTTCGCTCCACGAGGCGCCGGCCGGGGCTTGGCGCGGCACGACCTTGCCGTTCTGCTGCCGGAAAGGTGTCGCACTGTGAAAGTTCGCCGGATTGGCCGCCGCGGGCTCGAAGCCGTGCCCTTTCTCCGTGCAGACGTGCAGCATGATCGGGCCGGAGAGGCTCTTGATCTCATCGAGCGTCCGGCACAATTCCTGGATGTTGTGACCGTTGACCGGGCCGAAGACGCGGAAGCCGAAGTGCTCGAAGGTGTGATCGGGGACAATGGCGTCCTTGATCGCTCCCTTGACCGCCGAAAGGGTCTGGGCCATCTGGGCCCCGACAATCGGCAAGGTGTCCAGGACGCGGTGCATCTCGCGGTTCAGGTCCTTGTACAGGCCGCTCGTGCGGGCGTGGGTGAAGGCCTGGGCCATGGCCCCGACGGTGCTGGAGATGCACATCTGGTTGTCGTTCAGGACCACCAGAAGATTGGCCTTGCAGGTGCCGGCGTGGTTCAGCCCCTCCAGGGCCACCCCGCTGGCCAGTGCCCCGTCGCCGATGACGGCCACAGTCCGGTTGTCCCGGCCGGCCGCCTGGTCGGCCAGGGCCAGACCCAGGGCCGTCGAGATGCTCACCCCGGCGTGACCCGTTGTGAACCGGTCGTAGGGGCTCTCGTCGCGGTTGGGGTAGCCGCTCAGGCCCCCTTCCTGGCGAATGGTGTCGAAGCGCTCGGCCCGGCCGGTCAGCAGCTTGTGGGCGTAGCACTGGTGGCCGACGTCGAATACCAGGTGGTCCGCCAGGAAATCGAAGGTGCGGTGCAGGGCCAGCGTCAGTTCGACCACGCCCAGGTTGCTGGCCAGGTGGCCGCCGGTGGCCGAAACGACCGAGGTGATCCTCTGGCGGATCTCGGCCGCCAGGGTCTGGACCTCGGTCCAGTTCAGTTGCCGCAGGTCGGCCGGAGATTGAATCCTCTGGAGTATCATGAGTAAATGGTCCGTCGCCCCCTAAAATACAAATAAAAGAAAGGGCGACGTGATTCCCCTCAATCGAGTTGGATCGTCCTGAAAACCGCATGGTACGATTTTCAGGCCTGCCGCTCCACACAAAAACGGGCCAGTGCCGCCAGGGCGTCGGCCCGGGGCCCGAAATCCGCCAGGGCCGCCAGGGCGGCGCCCAACTCCTCGCCTGCCCGCTCCTGGGCCTCCGCGGCCCCGTAAACAGAAACGTATGTCCGCTTGCCCTGGGCGGCGTCCTTGCCGGCCGTCTTGCCCATCTCCTCGGTTGTGCTGCGGGCGTCCATGATGTCGTCGGCAATCTGGAAGGCCAGCCCGACGTGGCGGCCGTAGGTCCGCAACCTCTCCTGCTCGGCCGGCGAGGCCTGGCCGACAATCGCTCCCATGGCCACCGCCGCCTCGATCATCCGGGCCGTCTTCAGCCGGTGAATCGTCTCGACCTCGACCGTGCTGTCGGCGTTTCGTTCGGCATCCAGGTCGGCCACCTGTCCGCAGGCCATGCCGGACGCTCCGGCCGCGGTGGCCAGTTCGCGAACCAGCCGCACCTGCTGCCCGGCCTCCAGGAGCCCCCCGCCGGAGGTCAACACGGCGAAGGCCTCGGTCAACAGGGCGTCGCCGGCCAGCACGGCCATGGCCTCGCCGAAGACCTTGTGGTTGGTCGGCCGGCCGCGCCGCAAATCATCGTCGTCCATGGCCGGCAGGTCGTCGTGAATCAGGCTGTAGGTGTGGACCATCTCGATGGCGCAGGCCGCGGGCATGGCCGCCCGCTCCTCGGCCCCGAGCATGCGGGCCGTGAGGATGACCAGCGCCGGGCGGAACCTCTTGCCGCCGGCCAGCGTGCTGTAGCGCATGGCCCGGTAGATGGATTCGGTTTCAGGCGTTACGGGCTGCAGCAACTCGCTGAGTTGGGAGGTCACCTTGACGGCAATCTCCTTCAGCAGGTCGGCGGCGTGACTGTGGGTCTGAGCATTCATTGGAGGTCTCTTAGCGTTCTGGCGAATCGGTCTTGCCGGGCTCGAGTCTATCAGACGCATCACCGGCAGGCAAGTGTCGCCGGGGGTGCCGGGGGGCGCTGGGTCGGGAGCTATTGTTGCGGCTCGAATGGTTCGCGCTCCAGCCCGTTGCCCTTGGGGCGAATCTTCTCGATCCGCGTCTCGGCCTCACTGAGCTGCCGGCGACAGGCCTCGATCAACTTGGCCCCTTCCTCGTAGAGCTTCAGGCTCTTGTCCAGTTCGACGTCGCTCTTCTCCAGGCCGGCCACAATCTGCTCCAGCCGCTTGATGTTGCTCTCGAAACTCACCTTCGTCTTCCCGGCCATTCGAGTTTCCTCCACTTTCATGCGTGCTCAGCATGCATCTGCAGTCCCAGTTTCGGCGGGCACCCGCAAGGGGTGCCCCTACGGAAAGCCCCCGTCGCCGGGCTACTTGGTTACCTTGCTGCGAATCCGGTCGCCCTTGGAGATAATAGTTTCCAGCTCATCGCCTGCGGCCACCTGGTCGGCCGCCCGAACGGGCCGGCCCGTCTTGGCGGCCAGGGTGATGCTGTAACCGCGCTCCAGCACGGCCAGCGGACTGAGCGCCTCCAGGCGTTGGGCCGTCCGGTCGAGCCGCGCGGCGACGGTTTCCACCGCACGCCGTCCGGCGGCATCGTATCGGGCGGTCAGGGCGCTCAGTCGCCCACGATGGGCGGCCAGGCGGGCCGTCGGACGCCGCTCAATGAGCCGCCGCTGGAGATTGTGAAGGCGGCGGCGGTTGTGGTCGATGCCGGCCGAGGCCGAAACGGCCATCCGCCCGGCCAGGTCGTCGAGTCGGGCCGCCGGCAGGCCGGCGATTTCTTCCGGGTAGCGGAAGAAGCGGTGTCGGCTGACCATGCCCAGCCGGTGCCCGGCCTCGCGGACCACCCGCTCAGCGGCCCTCTGCAACCGCCGGGCCTGGAGGCCGATGCGCTGCAGCAGTTCGCCCTTGTCGGGCACGACTATTTCTGCAGCCGCCGAAGGGGTGGGCGCCCTGGCGTCGGCGACAAAGTCGGAAATCGAAAAGTCGGTTTCGTGGCCCACGGCGCTCACGACCGGAATGCTGCAGGCGGCAATGGCCCGGGCCAGGACTTCCTCGTTGAAGGCCCGGAGGTCTTCTGCGCTTCCGCCGCCGCGGCCGACGATTATCACCTCGACCTGGCCCGACAGGTGGCGGTCGAGAAGGTCGATTGCACGGGCGATTTCCTCGGCGGCGCCGGCGCCCTGCACGCGAACGTCGTAGATCAGAATGTGCAGCCCCGGCCAGCGGCGCGAGAGCACGTGAATGATGTCGCCAACGGCCGCCCCGGTCGCACTGGTCACCACGGCGATGGTCTGCGGGCTCGGCGGCAGCGGCTTCTTGCGGTCCGCCGCGAACAGGCCCTCTTTCTCCAGCCGTTGCTTTAGTTCGCGGAACTTTATCTCCAGGGCCCCGACGCCCAGCGGCTGCAGGCGCGTGACGTAGAGTTGGCACCGCCCGCCCGAAGCGTAAAAGCCCACGTGCCCGCAGGCCAGCACCTCGGTTCCGTCTTCGACCCGGCCACGGATTTTCGACGCCTGGTCGCGCCACATGACGCAGCCGATCTGCGAGCGTTCGTCCTTGAGGTCGAAGTAGAAGTGCCCGCTGGCGGCCCGTTTGCAGGAACTCACCTGGCCGACGACCCAGACCTCGGGGAAGCACATGTCCAGGACGTCGGCGATGCCTCGGTCCAGTTGGGTGACCGAGAGCGGGCGGTCCGGCGTTCCGTTGGCGGCCCTGGGCTCCGGCGGCGGCTGGTCATCGGGCTGCCTGATGCGTCCGGGGTCGAACAGCGGCAGGCCGAGAGATAGTTTTCCGTTTCGTTTTCGTTTTCGTTCTTGTTTAGCCATAGTGGCACCGCGGCCGGCGGGGGCTATTGCCTGGCGGCATTGTCCGGGCCGGCTTCATTGTCGCCTTGTTCGGGCATTGCGGCAAAGGGAATGTTGACTTGCCTGATCTGCGACGCCCGGCCGGTCTGCGGATCGGCGGTGACGATGACCCCGCAAAGATGGATGTCGCCGGAAGAGACCAGGAAGTAGGACGGCATGGCCGTGGTCAGGTGCCTGAGAACGCGGCCCTTGTCGCGGCCCAGCACCCCGTCGTAGGGGCCGGTCATGCCGAGGTCGGTTATGTAGGCGGTCCCCTGGGGCAGAATGCGCTGGTCGGCCGTCTGCACGTGGGTGTGCGTGCCGACCAGGGCGGTCACCTTTCCGTCGAGGTGCCAACCCATGGCGATCTTGTCGCTGGTGGCCTCGGCGTGCAGGTCGATGAAGACCAGGGGAGTGCGGCCGTCGATCTGTTCCAGGGCCCGGTCAATGGCGGCAAACGGGCAGTCGATCGGCTTGAGGAAAGTGCGGCCCTGGAGGTTGACCACGGCGGCCAGGTGCCCGGCGGCGGTTTCGACGATGGTCCATCCGTGCCCGGCGGCGACGTCCGGCAGGTTGGCCGGCCGCAACAAGCGGTCCTCCGCATCGTAGAGCGGCAGCGACTCTTTCTTGCGGAAACAGTGGTCGCCCATGGTCAGCACGTCGACGCCGGCCAGTCGCAGTTGGCGATAGATCGAGGGGGTGATGCCCGACCCCGCGGCGGCATTCTCGCAGTTGGCCACAACCAGGTCGATTCCTTCGGACTCGACGAGGTCTTTCAGCAGGTTGTCGATGGCCAGGCGTCCGGGCTTGCCGACGACGTCGCCGAGCAGGAGGGTCTTGAAGCTCATAAATCGACTCATTTCCAGGAGGCTCGACGAGCCCCGCCAAAGGTTTCTGATCTGACCTCCGGATTCTATTGGCCCAAGGGGCTCGTGGCAAGAAACAAACCGGCAAAACGGGCCTGACAGGCCGTCTGAGGGGCTGGGGCATGGTTTTTGCTTGACTGGATCGCAGGGAGCGGTAGAGTATCATAGACGGTAAGTGAGTAGACTTTTTTCGCATTGTGCGAACCTGCGGAAAGCGGGCCCCGGAGGTCTGTTTCTCGGACATTTCCGGCAAGTTGGGTCTGTGCGGCCGCAGAAATGAGGGTGCCCGGAGCTTTCAAGCTCAGGCAGGGCACGAGAGCAAGCGTCCGAAAGGAACTATGGACTCAGGCGTCAGGCCTGAGGGAATCGGATCCGAAGCAGCCTGGATCGGCAGC
>JAACEH010000119.1 GCA_011682595.1 Anaerolineaceae bacterium | reverse complement strand
CTTGACTTTACCTACAATCTTGACGTACACCCTGCGTTGTGGGCACAAAACGTCCTCGACGGGGCTCCTGGCTGGAGCCTCCGGTGAGTTTTGCACCTGCCGCCTGACCCGCGAACTTTTCGCTCGGCCTCGCGACGCCCAAGGCATTGCAACAGCCCCTTAGACGATTCCGGCCGCCGTCACCGCAGCGAGGCGCCGGGGGTCTTGCTCTTGCGGCGAAGCCACAGCAGCAGCGGGCTGGCGATGACGACTGATGAGTAGGTTCCCCAGATGACGCCGAACGACAGGACGAACGCGAAGCCGTGAACGGCCGACTGCTCGCCGGCGAAGAAGTAAAGGATCACAACGACCGCCAGCGTGGTGGCCGAGGTCAATATCGTCCGGGACAGCGTCTGGTTGATCGATTTGTTGACCACCGATTCGGACAGTTCGCCGAACTTGCCGCGGTTTTCGCGAATGCGGTCGAAGACGACGATGGTGTCATTGAGCGAATAGCCGATCAGCGTCAGGAAGGCCCCGATCATGGGCAGGTCGATTTTCATCTCCCCGATGAAGGGGACGTCGCGTCCCAGCCAGGAGAACAGGATGACCATG
The DNA here is from genome assembly GCA_011682595.1 of Anaerolineaceae bacterium. The sequence continues at coordinate 5,619 of JAACEH010000119.1, read as the reverse complement.
CCCAGGACGATCGCCACGTCGTGAACCAGTGCACAGACCGCGGCGAAACCGTAGGAGACCCGGGCGAAACGGAACCAGATGTAGAGGATAATCACGCCGAGCGACACCCCGGCGGCATAAAGGGCCTGGAGTTTCGACTCGGCCCCGATGCTCTGGGCGATCTTGGTGGAGACCAGGGCTGGAGGCTTCGAGATGGCGGTGCGCAGCGTCTTCTGCCAGGAATCTTTCAGGGCCTCAGCCTGCTTCTGGTCGGTCGTCCTGATGACATCATAGACGTAGACTATGAATTTCGAGTAGCCGCCCGGCCGTTTTTCGGCGTCCGGCGCCAAGCGGACCTCACGCAGAAAAGCCACCTTGTCGGGCTCCTGCTGCTGAAGGTAGTGGTCGATGTCCTTGCCTATCTGCTGAGCCGTGGTTCCTTGGCCAACCAGTTCAACCGTCGACTCCAGTGCCCCGACGTACTTGAGATACTCGCTCAAAATCAACTTGCTGGTTGAAGCTTCGGCGCCGGCCAGGGGGGCGTTCTGCATCTGGAGGACCCGCTCCTTGGTCAGGATCCGGGTATCGACCTTGACCTGCAGTTCGCTGACCTCCAGGACGTCCTTGAACTCTTGGCGGAGGGTCTGCTTGACTATATCGTCCTGGTCGCTCATCACTTGGATCGAGTAACGCAGGTCCTGTTTAACCTCGCCGACATACCTCATCGGCTGCACGACCGCCTTGGCATATCCCATGCCCAGGTCCGCAGCCTTCTTGCTCCTGGGCTCTCCGGCCAGTTTCAGGGCGGCCGAGATATCGGCCACAGCCCTGGCCCCATCGATGTTGAAGACCTGGACCCGGAAGTTGCGCTCCGTATTATCTTTTTCGCTGAGTTTGACCTCAGTGACAATCGCCGAGGCATACTGGGGACCAAGGCCGGTGATCTTGTCGCGAAGCTCCTGCAGATCGGTCGCCTCGGCCATGGTGAAGGTGATGACCGTACCGGTGTCGAGTTCGGCGACCCGGCGGCGAACATCTTCGATGCCCATCTGCTCGGAGAATTTCAGTTCCAGGGCCGTTCCGCCACGGAACCCGAGTCCGTACTTTTCCTGGCCGACCTTGATGCTGCCGACGACGCTGGCCACCACCAGGATGATGCTCACGACAAAGGCCACCTTGGCGATGCGTGTGAAGTTGATGTTGCCGGCCTTGACCAGCCGCGGGGCCATCCGCATCTTGCCCAACAGCCCGGCCCCCTGCAGCAATTCGAAGACCGCCCGGGTGACCAGCAGGGCTGTGAACATACTGGTCGCCAGGCCGATACACAGGACGATGGCGAAGCCCTTGACCTCGGGGTTGCCGAACCAGACCAGGATGACGCCGGTCAGGAAGGTGGTCAGGTTGCCGTCGAAAATGGCCGGCAGGGCTCGCGAGTAGCCGTTGCGTATGGCCAGGCGGACGCTGCTGCCCCGGGACAGTTCCTCGCGGATGCGCTCGAAGATCAGCACGTTGGCGTCGACCGACATGCCGACGGTCAGGATCAGGCCGGCGATGCCGGGCAGTGTCCAGACGCCCTGCATGCCATGCATGATGAGGATCACAATCAGCAGGTTCAGCAGCACGGCGATGTCAGCCACCAGACCAGCCGCCAGATAGTATGCAGCCATGAAAACCAGCACCACCGACAGCGAGTAGAGGGAAGCTCTCAACCCGCGAGCGATGTTGTCTTTCCCGAGTTCCGGCCCCAGGGTGCGTTCCGAGAGCAGGGTCAGCGGCACGTCCAGCGTACCTGACTGCAGGACCGACAGCACTTCGTCGCGCTCTTTCGGGGAATCGTAGCCTTCGATGATTCCGCCGCCCCGCAGTTCGCTCTTGATGGTCGGAGCGCTGGTGACCTTGCCGTCCAGGACAATGGCCATCCGCTTCTTGACGTTCTTGCGGGTCAGGGCGGCCAGGCGGGGCCGGGCTGTGTTCTTCATGGTGAAGGAGATGATCGGCGAGGCGTTTCTCATGTCCTTGCCGGTCCGCGAAAAATCGTCGCCGCCCACCGGTGGCGTGTCACGCAGGACCAGCACCTCGATGTCCGCCACCCCGGCGCCCAATCCCTCGGGGCCGGCCGCTGAGTCCGCCGCCGGATCCGTTTGCGGCTGGTCCTGGGCAGCTTGCTCCTGCTGCTCCTGGTCGGGGGCGGGCTTCTCGGCGGCAGTCTCCGGTTCATCCTGCCTGTCCGACACGACGAGGGTCTTTGCCCCCAGCCGGATGGCCGCTCCCACGGGGTGGATGACATAGATCACCCCCCCGTTGGCGAACTTCTTCATCGCCTCCTCGCGGGACACCAGTGCCTTGCGACTTCTCTTGTCGGTCGGGTACCCGAGAAAGCGGGCCGCCTGATACCAGGTGCTCGTGGAATTGTACTTCAGGGGTATCCACTCGTACTTCTTGTCGGTTGCCTCGACTCCGTCGAGTCGCCGCCTGGCCAACTCTTCATAGTTGCCCACATCTTTCGGGTCCGCCAGAATGCGAAAAGCCAGCACGCCGTTGCGGCTGATCAACCTCTTGACGGCCCGCACCTCTTCCGGATCGACACCGGCCATGACCACTTCGATTCTCTTGCCGCCGACGCGCGGACTGATCCGATAGTTCTTCGTGCCCGTCGGGTCAACTCGGTCCTTGAGGATCCTGATGATGTCCTTGAGATCGCGGCCGCTGCCGACTTCGTAGACCAGGCTCGTGCCGCCCTGCAGGTCGATGCCCAGGGTGAAGTATCTCGTGACGGCTTCGGCCGGCTTGGGCTCCACCGCGAGCTGTATCGCCGGGACGGCGACCATCAGGCCCACAAACAGCAGCGTACACCAGAGGACAGTTCGATTCATGGTGGTTGACTATTCCCTTCTGAACTCCAGAGCCCTGCCCCGGCGCTTCAGGCTTTTGCCCGACCGTTGTGGGACTCTGGTGTTCTCTGACTCGAGACTCTTTGCTGCCGCGTGCGAATTGATGACCGACCTCACTGCGGCTTGTCACAACCGGATGCACACAAAATGCGCAGCCATCCGGAACTATTTATCCCCCCTGCTTCATCTGTTCCTGGTCGGTCACCACGCGGCCGATGTGCGACTTCGAGACCCGGATTCGGACGTCGTTACGCTCGTCGATCTTCAGAACCACGTCCGTGTCGCCAACCGAGTAGATGATGCCGTGGATGCCGCCGATGGTCATCACCTGGTTGTTCTTCTCCATGGCGCCCAGCATCTCGCGGCGCTTCTTCTCCTGCTTGCGCTGCGGCCGGAAAAGGATAAAGTACATCAAAACCAGGATCATCATCACCGGCAGGAGAAAACTGCCGCCGAACAGGCCGCCCGACGGCTTCTTGTCGGTCGTCTCGGGCGGTGAGCCCTCGGCGGCTGTCTTGGTCTGGGTCCCGGTTTTCTCCCCGGGAGCCGTCGCCGTCTCGGCGGGCTTCCCGGCTGGGGCGGCAGTCTCGCCGCCCGTGGTCTCGGCGGGCTTCGGCGCCGCATCGGGCGTCGCCTGGGCCAAAAGAAATGAACTGGACATAAACTCTCCTTTGCTAAGCTGGAAAAGGTCTGCATCCGTGGACGCAGGCCGCGTACTATAGCCGTTGGCGGCTCATGAATCAACGCTTTTCAGGAACTCTTTTTCGTACTCGGCCAGCCGCCCGGCAGCGATTGCCTCGCGAATTTGCTCCATAAACCGGGTAAAAAACCGCAAATTGTGCAGACTCACCAGGATCGGACCCAACATTTCGCCCACCTGGAACCAGTGACGGATCGCCCCGCGAGAGAACCCCAGGCAGGCCGGACAGTCGCAGCCCGGCTCAATCGGCCCGCTGGACCGCTCGTGCCGCTGGTTCCGCAACCGGACCGTCCCCGAGAAAGTGAAGGCCGAGGCGTTCCGCCCGTTACGCGTCGGAAGAACACAATCGAACATGTCCACCCCGCGGCCGATGGCCCCCAGGATGTCCTCCGGCCGGCCGACGCCCATCAGGTACCGCGGCCGGTCCTGGGGAAGTTCGGCCACGCTGGTCTCGACGGCTCGCATCATCACTTTGTGCGGCTCGCCGACGCTGACGCCGCCAATGGCATAGCCCGGCGACGGCACCTCGGCCACCAGACGCCGGGCCGCCTGGGACCGCAATTCGTCAAACTCGCCGCCCTGGACGATCGGAAACAGGGCCTGGCGGTCGCTCCCCTGGTGGGCCTCCCGGCAGCGGCCGGCCCACAGCAACGTCCGCTCGGTCGCTTCCTCGACTTCGCTGCGCGAGGCCGGGTACGGGGGGCACTGGTCCAGGGCCATGATGATGTCGGCCCCGATCTCGGCCTGCAGCTTCATGCAGCTCTCGGGCGTCATTTTCAGCGAGGCCCCGTCGATGTGGCTGCGAAACTCGACGCCCCGGTCATCGATGGTCCGTAAGCGGGCCAGGCTGAATACCTGGTAGCCGCCCGAGTCGGTCAGGACGGGGCCCTCCCAGCCCATCATGCCGTGCAGGCCGCCCAGGTTGCGGACCACCTCGGCCCCCGGACGCAGGGCCAGGTGGTAGGTGTTGGCCAGCAGGATTTCGCAACCCAGACTTTTGAGGTCGCGCGGCAGGAGGCCTTTGACCGTGGCCCGCGTGCCGACCGGCATGAAGGCCGGCGTCCTGAACGACCCGTGAGGCGTCGTGAACTCCCCCACGCGGGCCAGGCCGGCCGGGTCGCGATGATGGATGGTGAAATCGAACATAAACTCCAAGGACGGGCGGCGGGTGCCACGGTCTGACCGAAGGTCAGGCCGTGATTATCTCCCCCCGATAGAATCGGGGTCATGGCCTCACCTGCGCCAGACCATGGCACCCCGACGTTCAATCCTTTTTGCAGGCGGCTTAATAAACCCTGACCAGTTTGCTGCCGGGGTAATAGTAGTTGAGAATCCCCGCCGCCCGGCGGCCTCGCCTGGCCTGTTCTTCGGCGCCGAACTGGCACATGCCTATCCCGTGACCGAAACCGCGCCCCTCGACAACCACCTCGCTGCCGTCCAAGCCAACAGTGAAACGGTCGGTCTTGAATTTCACACCGGCGGGAGCCTGCTTCTTGAACACCGCGACCGGCACGGGCCACCGCGGACTCCCTTCCTCAGGGGTCCAGATACTGACGATTTTCGCGCGGCCGTCGGCTGTCCGGTCCTCTTCCAGGACTTCGATGCGACCGATCCGCTTCAGGTCCTCCATGCCGCCAATGGTGCTCAGAAAGTTCTTCCTCAACTGCTCGGCGCTGAACCGATACTGCCAGCGGAAGTGCTTGCTCTTTGCGCAGTAGTTGCACTTGACCCCGCCCAGCGGCTTGATCGCCTTGCCGCCGGCGAAATAGTCCTGAACCGCCACCGTCCGACCGCCGCAGGTGCTGTGATAGAAGGCCTCGAAGATCCGATCGCCGCCGCCGTCATTGTAGATCAGCACCACGCCGCGAGTCGCCTTGACGGCTTGGCGGGACTTCTCATTCTCCGATGCCGTTCCTTCCCCGTAGGCCTGGCTCTTGGCGCTGCCGGCGTAAACGTCGAAATCCCGCGACGGCGGCACATTCTTCATGTGATACAGGGCGTACGACCGGGCGGCAATGGCCTGGGCCTTATGCGTCTCGATGTGCCAGT
>JAACEH010000118.1 GCA_011682595.1 Anaerolineaceae bacterium | reverse complement strand
GGTTGGGGTGGTTGGGGTGGTCGCAGTCTTGGCTTCGCCGGAAGTGGCGGTCTCCTGGCCGGCGGCCGAGTCGTCGGTAGTTGTCGTGGAAACCGGCGTCTGCTCCTGGTAGGTCTCAAGCTCACCGGGGGCCATGCCGATCTGGATCGGCGGTTCACCCACGGTCTCCTTTTTTTCGCAGCCGACCAGCACGGTCGCTGCAACCAGCATGGCGACCAGCGCTGTGACGATTCGGTAGTCCATGACCTGCCTCCTATTGCTACCTGGGATATGACTTTCTGTTGAGCGGCGTCCCTTCCGCGTCGGAGGGAAGGAAAAGAACGCGGCCCGGTTCGAGCGTTCCGTTGGCCAGGATGATGCCGGCGATCCTGTCGCGGTTAGCCTGTTCGATGAGGAAGAGCCTCCAGCCCTTGTCGTAGAACCGTTTGGCGATCATGTAGGTGGTGTCGCCGGGCATGGTCACGTAGGCCTCGTGGGCCGCGGGGGTCTCGACAACCCCCGGCGGCAAAAGCATCCCCTGGTATTGGGTCAGCAGGGGGCCCTTGTCCGTATCCGTAAAGATATCCTGGCAGCCCCACAAGGCGGCCGCGGCGATGGTCAACAACAGGAAAATGGCACCTTTGCGCATCATCATCTCAGCAGGCGCATGTTACCGCCTGCCTCGTGCGGGGTCAAACTTTATCCGCTGGACAGCCAATTACGGCTACGCCGAGGCTATGCCGCACAAGCGATCAGTTGGCGCAGCAGATCCACGTCGGGAATCCGCGCGAAAATCAGCAGGGCGATGGCTGTTCCGGTATAAATGTCGTAGGCCAGACGGCCGCGAGGCTGGTCGAAGAAAACCAGGCGCATTACCCACCCCCCGAGGCCCCGCCGCTTGCGCGGGCCGCCGGTCTCCAGGACGGCCTTGGTGTGCATCAGGCGGTGCAGGGCCGTCAGGGCCGTCCAGATGCCCAGTTCCCACAGAAGCATGGGCAGATTCCGTGCGAACATGGCGATGACCGTGCCGGCGAAGCGCTCGCCGCGCCGCCAGAATCCGACGTCGCAGTCGGCAATCTCGTCCTCGGCCCGGGCCCGAAGATAACTGATCAGCGTGGCGTTGAGTATGCCCATCACGGCCAGCAGGGCGTAGGTCAGGTTGACTTTCCCCGTTTCGCCCGGCAGGGCCGGCCAGGTCACGACGTAATAATAGCCCATGCCCGTCATCAGGGCCAGGTCGCCCACGCGGTCGCACATCGAGTCCAGCACGCCGCCGAAGCGGGAACCCTTGCCGCCGATTCGGGCCACGGCCCCGTCCAGCATGTCGCAGGCCCCGGCGCCCATCAGAACAAAGGCGGCCGGAATCCAATAGGGTCGCCCGGCTCCGATCAGAACGGCCGCCGTGCAGGTGATAAGCATGCCCAGGATGGTGAGCATGTTCGGCGTGACCCCGATTCGCACCAGGCCGCGAGCGACGTGGGTGCGAGCCCAGATGAAGAAGTCGCCGACGAGTTTTGAGGCCGTTTTCAAGGTGTTCGATTCCCCGTCAGACCTGCAAAGCTTCTCGCGGGCACCCGCAAGGGGTGCCCCTGCATCGCTAAACACGTACCGGTGGTAAGCCGCCGGGCGGACTGTGCCCGATGCGCGGGCCGAAGGTCATCGCTCCCGCTGTCCGAGAATGAACTCCTCGACCATTTGCCGGGCTTCGTTGTCCGTGAATTGCCGCGGCGGATGTTTCATCGTGTAGGCCGAGATGCTGCCCAGGGGGCCCACGGTGCCGCGGTCGCGAGCCAGCTTGCAGCAGCGGATGGCGTCGATGGCCACGCCGGCGGAGTTGGGCGAATCCTCGACGCTCAAACGCAGCTCCAGGTTCAGCGGAATGCCCGCAAAGCCCCGGCCCTCCATGCGCAGGAAACAGATCTTGTTGTCCTTGATCCACGGGATGTAATCGGCCGGGCCGATGTGAACCTGGTCCGGGTGAATCGGCTCGTTGAGCTGACTGGTGACGGCCTCGGTCTTGGAGATTTTCTTCGAGGCCAGCCGCTCGCTCTTCAGCATGTTCAGGAAATCGGTGTTGCCGCCCACGTTAAGCTGGTAGGTGCCGTCCAGGGTCGCGCCGCGCTCGACGAACAGCCGGGTCAGCGTGCGGTGGACGATGGTCGCCCCGATCTGGGCCTTGATGTCGTCGCCAACGCAGGGGATGTTGCGTTTGGCGAATTCACCTGCCCACTTCTTGTTGCTGACGATGAAAACCGGGATGCAGTTGACCAGGCTGACGCCGGTCTCCAGGCAGGCTTTGACGATTGCTTCGGTCGCCTTCTGGCTGCCCACCGGCAGATAGTTGACCAGTATCTCGGTGCCCGTGTCTTTGAGCACCTTGGCCAGGTTGACCGGCTTGTGGTTGGAGGGCTCGAATCGCTGGTCTTTGGAAAACTCTTTCATGTGTGTGGCCACGCCGTCCAGGACCGGGGCCATGCGGACCTTGACCTTCGAGCGCGGAATCGGCCGCACGATGTCCGTCGTGCAGTTCGGCGGCGCGAAGATGGCCTTGTCGATCGTCTGTCCGACCTTGCGGCGATCGATGTCGAAGGCCGCCACGACCTGTATGTCGCTGGGGCCATAGGGGCCGATCCAGTAATGCATCAGGCCCAGGTGCTGCTCTCGTTTTTCCCGCCGCCTCTGGCGATCGTAGTAGACGATGCCTTGCAGGAGGCTGGAAGCGCAGTTGCCGACACCATTGACGGCGAGACGGATTTTCTTAGCCATTTTAAACGACCTTTCTTAAGAGCGTCTTGGAGATACCCGACCTGTGATGGGAAAATATCACCCTTTCCGGGTCCTGTCAAGTCTCTTAGCCACGGGGTCCGGACGCGCTTGAGGGCTTGAATATTCGAGTCTTTTTGCCTACCATGGCGGTCATTGTGACGCCGCCTCGGCCGAGAGCGCCGACTTCGGACGGGGCGGCCTGGTGTTTCTCTCGGTGATGAGGCAGACAGAGGACAATGGCAGCAAACAAGAAAGCATCGACGCCCGCCCAGCAACGGATGGAAAGGATCGTCTCGCACGCCAAGCGGCGGGGCTTCGTCTTCCAGTCGTCGGAGATTTACGGCGGCCTGAACGGCTGCTGGGACTATGGGCCCCTCGGCGTGGAACTGAAACGCAACATCAAGGAGGCCTGGTACCAGGACATGGTCCGCCGGCGGGACGACATTGTGCCGGTGGACTGTTCGATCCTGATGAACCGCCGTGTCTGGCAGGCCTCGGGGCACGAAAAATGTTTCACCGACCCGATGGTCGATTGCCGCCAGTGCAAGCGGCGCTACCGGGCCGACAAGGTTCGCATGCATTATGTGGTGGTTGACGGCAAGCCGGCCTGGCATCACGCCTACGAGGGCGACGACCCGGCCGGTTTCGAGGCCATTTCCAAGAGCGTCCGCAAGTCGTACGACCATGTGCGCAACACCCACCAGGCGGAGTTCGAGAGCGGCGCGGCGAGCGAACTGGACTGCCTGGTCTCGCAGGCCCCCGAGGGGTTCGCCCACATCTGTCCCGACTGTGGCGGCGAACTGACCGAGGCCCGGCTTTTCAACCTGATGTTCAAGACCTTCGTCGGGCCGGCCGAGGATTCCGCGGCCATGACCTACCTGCGGCCCGAGACGGCCCAGGGCATCTTCGCCAATTTCCTGAACGTCCTGAACTCGTCGCGGATCAAGGTGCCCTTCGGCATCGCCCAGATCGGCAAGGCTTTCCGCAACGAGATCACGCCGCGGAACTTCACCTTTCGCACCCGCGAGTTCGAGCAGATGGAAATCGAGTTCTTCTGCAAGCCGGGAACCGATGACCAGTGGTACCGCCACTGGGTGGAAGTGCGAAAGAAGTGGTACCTCGACCTGGGCATGCAGCCGCAGAACGTCCGCTTCCGCGAGCACGAGCAGGAGGAACTGGCCCACTACGCCCTTGGCTGCACCGACGTTGAGTACAAGTTTCCCTTCGGCTGGGGCGAGTTGGAAGGCATCGCCAACCGGACCGATTACGACCTGAAGGCCCACGCCGAGCATTCGGGCAAGGACATGACCTACTTCGATGACCAGACCAGGGAACGGTTCGTCCCCTACGTCATCGAGCCCTCGGCCGGGGCCGACCGCTCGACGCTGGCCTTCTACTGCGACGCCTACACCGAGGACCAGGCCCCGGACGAGAAGGGTGAAATGCAGCCCAGGACGGTGCTCAAGTTCCATCCGCGACTGGCGCCGATCAAGGTGGCCGTCTTCCCGCTGGTTCGCAAGGACGGCATGCCCGAGAAGGCCGTCGCGATTTACGAGGGCCTGCGAAAACAGATGTCGGCCTTCTACGACCAGAAGGGGGCTGTCGGCCGCCGGTACCGCCGCCAGGACGAGGCCGGCACGCCGCTGTGTGTGACTGTTGACGGCCAGACCAGCGAGGACGATACGGTCACCGTTCGCGACCGCGACTCAATGGTCCAGCAGCGGGTCCCCGCGGCGGGCATCCTCGAGTACCTGCGCGACAAGATGGGCATCTGATCGTTGCGGAGCGGAAACGATCGGGCAAGTCGGTGCTCAGCGATCGGCGGGCAGGACGCTGGCGGCGAAGATGTTGACCGTCCAGCTCTTTCGCCCTTTCTTGTCGGCACTCTCGACGACGAGCGACGTCAAAACCTTGTCGGCCTTCAGTGGCAGCGGTTTCTCGAACTCCATCATGGCCATATGGCCGGCGCCCCGGCCGAAGAAAACGACGTGCGTGCTCGAGCCGACGGCGCTGTCCATGGCGATGGCCTCCCGCTGTCCCTTCTCGATCGTATATCGAACCTTCTTTCTTCCCAGAACCGCGTTGCCGTGCACGTTGCTCATCTTGCCTTGCCACAGCTTCTGCGCCGTGCCGTCGGCGTAACCGGCCAGCAGGCGGACCCTGTTATCCCCGCCCTGTGGAAAGTCGGTTGCCGCAAAGAGGAAGTTGATTCGGGCGTACCGCTTCTGCTGTGACGGCGGCAACGGAATCTCCATTCGGGCGTCGGGCTTGTTGTGCGGCCGATTGAACTGGATGACGTTTCGCCCGTGGAGCTGATCCTGCCGGCTGCTCAGGGCCCAGCGGGGGTGCTCCAGTTCGTCCATGTAGAGCTGGTAGATACCGACGCGTCCCGAGGGCGGCAGGCCGGCTCCGGCCGGGACGAGGCGGGGCGTCTTGAGGGTTGCGGCGCTGGAGTAGTCGGGGTAGTTGCCCCCGCTGAGGGTGTAGCTCAGTGACGGATACCACGGTCCGGCCAGGTCGTGGCCGCCGAAGACTTCCTTGGGCACGGCCCGGCCGCTGACGCCCAGTTGCAGGAGTTCTACGCACCGCCAGTATTCGTTCGGCGTGCAAATGACGTCGCCGGCCATGGAGGCTGAAATGTCCAGGGCGACCCAGCGGCCGGCCTTGCCGCCGGTTGCCCGCCTGGCGGCCCCGGCGCTCAAGAGGGTCGCCGCCAGAAGTCCGAACGCTATGACCAGTGTCCGTACATGTCTCATGGTTTGTCATTGCTCTAAAGCGTTTTGCACTCTTGACACGGCGGGCCCCACGGCAATGCCGCGCGGGCTTGTTTGTAACGCCGGGTCGCCGGCACAGCCGTCAGGACTGCCCGTTGGCGAACTTGTGAAGCTCGCGTTTGAGGATCTTGCCGGCGGCATTGCGCGGCAGTTTGTCGGAGATGACGAACCGCCGGGGAATCTTGAAGGCGGCCATGCGCTCGCGGCAATACGCCCGTAGGGCCTTGGTTGACAGTTTGTGGAATCGCCGGCCGATTACAAAGGCCACCGGGGCCTCGCCGCGGGTCTGGTGGTTGATGCCGATCACGGCGGCATCGGCGACCTCCGGATGACTCAGTAGTACGGCCTCGATTTCGGCCGGGGCGACGTTCTCGCCGGAGATGATGATGAGTTCTTTCTTGCGGCCCCTGATGAACAGGTACCTGTCGTCGTCGATCAGGCCGAAGTCCCCGGTGCGGAAGAAGCCGTCGTTGGTGTAGCAGTCCGCGGTGCACTGGGGGTGGTTGAGATAGCCGGTCATGACGTTGGCCCCGCGGACGGCGACTTCGCCCTGGGCGTTGTGGCCGAGGTCGCAGCCCTGGTCGTCGATGATCTGGACCTCGACACCGGGGATCGGGCGGCCGACCGAACCGGGCTTGTTGGCCCAGGGCACGTTCAGCGAAATCACCGGGCTGGTCTCGGTCATGCCATAGCCGTTCAGCAG
>JAACEH010000117.1 GCA_011682595.1 Anaerolineaceae bacterium | reverse complement strand
CCCGCCGTGGGTGCAACATCGAGCGGTTGGTGGATCGGATTCAGGAGATGGTCTCGGGTGACCGGATTCACGAATTGAGCGAATCGACCAGGGGCGAGGCCAGCCGGCTGCAGGAAGCCCTGAACAACCTGCTGTCGCGGGCCCGGCAGCGGGTTGAATCGCAGACCCTGGCCCTGCGGGAAGAGCAGATACGCACGCGCGTGCTGCAGGCCGACAAGCGGCACATGCAGGCGGTGCTGAACTCGATTGCCGATGCTGTGCTGGTGACCAACTCGTACGGCGACATTACGCTGGCCAACGGCACCGCCGAGCAGGTCCTGGGGTTCACCTTCAACGGCGGCGACCGAAAGCCGTTGGCGGAGGTCTTCGGCGAGGCGAGCCTGTTGGCTGCCGTCGACCAGTTGCAGCGCAGCGAGCACCATGTGCCTCGAAAAGTAGTGGAGTTCGAGAGCGGCAGCAACGGTGAGACCCGGACCTACAAGGCGACGGTCAACGCGGTGCGCAGCCGGGCGGGCGAGCACGAAGAACTGTCGGCCATAGTGACGGTTCTGCACGACGTGACGCGGGAGCGAGAAGTGGCCCGCATGAAGAACGACTTTATTTCGAAAGTCACTCACGAGTTGCGGACTCCGCTATCAAGCATCCGGGCCTATGTCGAGATGCTGGTCGATGGCGAGGCCCAGGATGCCGAGACACAAAACGAATTTTACCAGATCATCGACAGCGAGAGCGACCGCCTGAGCCGCATGATCGAGAACATCCTGAACATCAGTCGCATCGAGGCCGGCCTGACGAAAGTTCAGAAGGGGGATATTGCCCTGACCGGCATGCTCAAGGAGGTTGTGAACTGCCTGAGGCCGCAGGCCGCCGAGAAGGAGCAGGTGCTGGAAGCGGAGTTGTCCGCGGTCTTCTACCAGGTCCACGCCGATTATGACATGCTGTACCAGGCGATTCTGAACGTGGTTTCCAATGCCATCAAGTACACGCCGGCGGGCGGCACTATCCACGTTGCCAGCGAGTTGAAGGACGGCATGGTGGTGGTCAGGGTGAGCGACACCGGGATGGGGATTCCGGCCGAGGATCTTCCGCGACTGTTCGATAAGTTCTACCGGGTCGGGGCGAACAAGAAGGCTGCTAAAGGCACAGGTCTCGGGTTGGCCCTGGTCAAAGAGATCATCGAGACATTGCATCACGGACAGGTGAATGTTGAATCAGAGGTGGGCAAGGGAACGACTTTTATTCTTCAGCTACCGGTCGCCGAGTAATGTGCGGAGCACAATAGGAGAAGCGATGGAACGCCCCAAGGTCTTAATTGCAGATGACGAAGCCCACATCATCCATGTGGTGCAGTTGAAATTGGAAAACGGTGGGTTTGAAGTGATGGCCGCGATGGACGGGCAGGAGACGCTCGGCATGGCCCGGAAGATTCATCCCAGCCTGCTGATCACGGACCTGCAGATGCCGATCTTGAGTGGACTGGAGGTGGCGACAATCTTGTACCAGGAGGAGCAGACCCGGGACATCCCGGTCATCCTGCTGACGGCAAAGGGGTTCGAGGTCGATGACAGTGCAATAGCCAACACGAACATCAGGATGATAATGACCAAGCCGTTCAGTCCGCGCAATCTGCTGGCCAGGGCCAGCGAGATTGCGGCCTCGCCGGCATCGACGGCATAAGGAGACCGTGTTGACTATTACTTTCAAATTGCCGGATCAGAAGGCCCTGGCCGCCGAGAGCGTGGACTCCTGGTGTCGCGAACTGACCGACATCACCGGCCTGACATTCGCCGTCTGGGACATCGAAGGGCGGTTCTGGATGCCGGTCGGTTTCTCGACGACCCTGACCGGGCTGTTTGTCGGCTCGGACCGTCTGCGCGAGTTGATTCATGAGGAAGTCAGGCGGACCATCTCCGACGGCGAGTCCCGCCAGAGCGAACTCAGCAGCGGGCTGTGCTGTCTGACAATTCCGGTTCGGCAGCGCCACAGCATAGCTTACGTCGTTTCTGCGGTGGTGCTTACACGCCGGGATCGGACCGAAACGCTGGCCGCTTACCTCAGCAACCTGGCCGAATGTTCGGCCGAGGAAGTTCGCAGCCGTCTGGCAGGAGAGCACTGCCTTCAGGACGAGACGATGAGTTCGATGGCCCGGCTGATCGCCCGTTTCGGGGCCGAACATGTCAAGCGTCTGGAGGCCGAGGAGGAGATTGTCCAGGTGGGCGGGAAGCTCTCCGACGGTTACGAGGAGATCACGCTGTACCAGAGAATCGCCTCGAAGATCCGCATTTCTCAGCCCTCCGAGGCGTTCTTCCTGGCCATGTGCAGCGAGATGCGCGAGTTCCTGGACGTCGAGGGACTGGTGGCGCTGTTTCACGAGAATGTCGGCGAGCAGACCGAGCCGCGAGTTGTGACCCTCGGGAATGTCGCTGCCGGCGAGCAGCAGTTGCGGCGGTTTTATCACTACTTCGAGCGCGACCTGATGGACGGCCGCGAGGCCATCATCAGCAACGAGTGCCAGGACTCGGATCGGCTCAACGAAATGGTGCCGGGTACTCGAAACATGATCATCGTGCCCTTGCGGCAGGGCAACAAACTCTACGGGATCATCGCCGCCTTCAACCGCAACAACGGCGCCGAATTCCATTCCACGGATGTGAAGCTGGTTGCGTCGGTTTCAGGCACGATTGCCGTGTTTGTCGAGAACTCGCACCTTTACGAGAATCTTCACCAGTTGATGCTGGGAACGATCAAGGCCCTGGTGTCCAGCATCGACGCCAAGGACAAGTACACCTGCGGTCACTCCGAGCGGGTGGCCTGGATAGCGAAACGAATTGCCGAGCAGATGGGCCTGCCCGCCGAGGACGTCAAGCGCATCTACCTGACCGGCCTGCTGCACGACATCGGCAAGATCGGGATTCCCGAGAAGATACTGCTGAAGAACGGCCGGCTCGAGCCCGAGGAGTACGAGGTGATGAAAACCCACCCGACGATCGGCGCGAAAATCCTGGCCGGCGTCAGGGAACTCGAGTCTGTCATCCCCGGCGTGCTGCACCACCACGAGCGCATTGACGGCCGGGGCTACCCGAAAGGGCTGGATGATGAGAACCTGTCCATGGAGGGACGAATCATCGGCCTGGCCGACTCCCTGGACGCCATGACTTCGCACCGTGTGTATCGGGCGGCGATGCCGATGTCCAGGGTTGAGGTGGAGGTGCGACACTGCACCGGAACGCAGTTCGACGTGCGCTGCGTCGATGCGCTGTTTGAGATCGGATTGGCCGAGATGCTGGACAGCATGCCGGCCCAAGACGGCGGCATGCAACTGGAGGTCGGGGCCGGTCGTCTGTGGAGGGGCAAGTCGTGACCACCGCGGCAGAATACGGGAACGTGATCGTTCTGGCCGTTGATTCCGAGTTCTCCGGCGACACGGTCAGCCAGTTTCAGCGCGTGGCCGAGGAACAGCTCAGGCCCGAGAACCAGTGGTTCATTGTTGACTGTGAGAAAACCACCGGCATGGACTCTTCGGCCCTGGAGGCGCTGTTGTGGTTCCGCGACGAAGTGGAAGGGCTCACCGGGGCGGTCAAGATATGCGGCCTCGACGAGACCTGTGCCAAGATATTTGAACTGGCGCGGTTTGACCGCAAGTTCGAGGTCTTCGAAAGTCTGACCGAGGCCATGAAGTCGTACGAATAGGAATACTCTCATGAGCGTGCGTGTTCTAAAAAAGATGCGGCTTGGCGATGTCCTGCTGGACCAGGAGATCCTGACGCCGGATCAACTGAACAGAGCACTGGCCGCCCAGCAGGAATCCGGTGGCAAGAAACTGCTCGGTGAGGTCCTGGTCTCGCTGGGCTTCTGCAGCGAGGACGAGATCGTCCAGGCCCTGGCCAAGAACTACAAGGTGCCTTACGCCAAGATCACGCCCAAGCTGGTCGACGCGGCGGCCATCGACATCTTGACCCGCGGCTTCCTCGACAAGCACAAGGTGCTGCCGCTGTTCAAGGTTCGCGACGTGCTGACGGTGGCCATGGCCGAACCCTCGAACATGTTCCTGATCGAGGAAATGGGGCATATCAGCGGCCTGAAGATACAGGTTGTCGCAGCGTCGGTACACGACATCGTCAGCACGCTGGAATCCTACGTCAGTTCGGCCAACGTGTTTGTCATCGACGACATCATGGACGATATCAACACCGACGACTTCGAGCTGATCGAGGAACAGGTCGACGACATAGCCAGCCTCGAAGATACCTCCGAGCACTCGCCGGTGGTCAAACTCGTCAACTACCTGGTCTACGACGCGGTGCGGCAGAATGTTTCGGACATCCACATAGAGCCGGACGATGCCGCCACGCGGGTGCGCTACCGTGTGGACGGGTCGCTGATCGAGGCCTTCCACCCGCCGCACCGCATGCATGCGGCCCTGGTCTCCCGTATCAAGATCATGAGCCAGCTCGACATCTCCGAGCGGCGGCTGCCCCAGGACGGAGGCATTCACGTCATGATGCAGGGCCGCCCGATCGATCTGCGGGTCAGTACGCTGCCGGGCCCCCATGGCGAGAAGGTAGTCATTCGAATCTTCGACAACCGCAACATGCTGGTCAACCTGGAGAAGCTCGGCTTCGAGTTCCAGATGCTGGAGAAGTTCAAGAAGCTCATCGCCAGCCCGAACGGTATTATCCTGGTGACCGGCCCGACCGGCAGCGGCAAGAGCACCACATTGTACAGCGTGCTCAATGAACTGAACACTCCCGAGGTCAACATCTCGACGGTCGAAGACCCCATCGAGTTCAACCTGCGGTCGGTCAATCAGTTTCAGGCCAACGAGCGCATCGGGTTCACGTTTTCCTCGGTGCTCAGGAGTCTGCTGCGGCAGGACCCGGACATCATCATGGTCGGTGAGGTTCGCGATGAAGAGACGGCCAAGATCGCCGTCCAGGCGGCCCTGACCGGGCACCTGGTTCTCTCCACGCTGCACACCAACGATGCGGCCGCGGCGGTCACGCGACTGCAGAACATCGGCGTCGAGCCTTACCTGGTTTCGGCCAGCGTGATCGGCATCCTGGCCCAGCGGCTGGTCCGCAAGATTTGCACCAACTGCAAGGAAACCTGCAGCCCGCCGCTTCATCTTCGCCGCATGGCGGGCCAGCAGATCGAGGGCATCGACACATTCTATCGCGGCAAGGGATGCTCGAAGTGTCGCAACACGGGCTTCCAGGGCCGCATCGGAATCTACGAACTGCTGGTCATGACCGACGAGATTCGCGACCTGGTTGTTCACCGGGCGTCGCTGGAAGAGATTCGCTCTCTGGCCACTGAGCACGGCATGGACACTCTGCGCTGCGACGGCATAAGCAAGGTGCGGGCCGGAATCACCGCCCTTGAGGAAGTCATCCGGGCCAGTGGGGAACGCTGACACCAGCGGCAAACTCACAGGAGGTAGTAGCTATGCCACAATTTGCCTACCGTGCCCAGGACGCCCGAGGCGGCATGGTTTCCGGCGTGCTGACGGCCCGGGACCGAGAGGAACTTATCCACCAGCTCCGCATGCAGGGCATGACGGTTCAAAGCGTGGCCGTGCGCGCCGCCACGGGGGGGCTCGCCAAATTGGCCTCCATCCAGGTCGGCAAGCCACGGGTCAAGTCCAACGATGTCGTCTACTTCGCGAACCAGTTGGCGGTCATGGTCGAGACCGGAGTGCCGCTTCCGGAAGCTCTGCAGGCCCTGAGCCAGCAGGCACAGAACCCGACCTTCAAGGAGATCCTGTCCGCCGTCGCCGCTGACGTCGACGAGGGAGAAACCTTTAGCGATGCTCTCCACAAGCATCCCAAGCAGTTCAACCCCATGTTCGTCAGCCTGGTCAAGGCCGGCGAGTCGTCCGGCAACCTGGGCGGCATGCTCAACAACGTGGCCGACTACCTGGTCGAGGCGGAGGAAACGCGGCGGCAGGTCAAGGGGGCCATGGCCTATCCGGCCTTCATGGCCGCGCTGGCCGTGGTTGTTGTTGTTGTGCTGATGACCTTTGTGTTGCCGCGATTCACCAAGATCTATGCCAACAAGGATGCGGTGCTTCCGATGCCGACGCGAGTGCTGATGGGCATCAGCAACTTCTGCGTCGCCCACTGGATTGCGATCGTGATCGCGGTGGTCCTCCTGGCGGTGGGCCTGGTGCTGTTTATGCGGCGCACCGTCGGCAAGAGGTTCCTTCATACGTTGCAGATTCGCCTGCCGATCGTGAAGGAAGTCTGCCTGAAGCTCTACATGGCCCGGGCCTTCCGAGCCCTGGGCACGATGGTCTCGGCCGGGGTGCCGGTGATCCAGGCCCTGGAGATCGCCCGCGAGACGGCGACCAACAGCCACTTTGCCGAGATATTCGACCGGGCCGCCGAGAGGGTCACCGAGGGCGAAACGCTGGCCGACCAGTTTTTCTGCACCAGCCTGATTCCGGTGACCACCTCGCAGATGATTTTCGCCGGCGAAAAGTCCGGCCGACTGGGCCAGGTGCTGCTGAAGATCAGCGGATTCTGCGAGCGCGACCTCAAGAACGCCGTCAAGCAAATGACCACCATGCTCGAGCCGGTCCTGATCGGCTTCATGGGCATCTTCGTCGGCGGCATCGCCATCGCCCTGCTGCTGCCGATGTTCAACATCTCCAAGGTGCTGGCCAAGTGACAGAATGCGGGTAACTAATGGAGGGGTGTACTCGCTTTGGAGGGCCGTCCCCACGCGGATGGCCCTCCAATAGTTTTTGCGCTCCTGGCCTTTCGTCGTGTGTGACTCCAGAGGATTCCGAGCAACTCCGGAGCCGATCAGGCCGGTGGCATGGCCCACGCTTGCGTGGCCATGATCGATTCAGGGCAGGGCGGCCACCAACTCGCCGACGTAGTGGCCGATGTGAGAGACGATCTCGGGGCTGGCCCGACCTTCCATCTCCGCGATGCGGCGGATGATGGCGCTGCCGACAATCGCCCCGTCGGCCACCGAGGTGACCAGCCGCACCTGCTCCGGCCTGCAGATGCCGAAGCCCACGCAGATGGGCGCCTCGGTCGCCTCGCGCAGCCGGGCGACGTGGTCGGCGAGGTCATCGGGCAGTTCGTTCCGTTCGCCGGTGATGCCGGTGACGCTCATGTAGTAGATGAATCCTGTCGACCTGGCGGCGATCCGCGAGGCCCGCTCGGGCGGGGTGGTCGGGGCCACCAGCATTATCTGCGACAGCTCCCGCCGGGCGGCGCCGTTGGCCAGCAGGTCGATCTCCTCCAGGGGCAGGTCGGGGACGATCAGCCCGTCGATTCCGGCCGCCCTGGCGTCGTCCAGAAACTTCTCCGGCCCCCGCCGCGTGACCAGCGAGAAACTGCCCATGGCCGAAATGGCCACCTCGCAATCGCGGCGGAGTTCGCTGACCATGCCGAAAATGTCGTCGATCGTCGTACCTGCGGCCAAGCTGCGGGTGTAGGAGGCCTGGATCGTCGGCCCGTCGGCCACCGGGTCGGAGTAGGGCAGTCCCAGTTCGACGAGCGACGCCCCCCGGGCGGCCATCTCGCGAATCAGGGCCGCCGTGGTGGCCAGGTCCGGGTCCCCCGCCGTCAGGAAAGGCATGAAAGCCTTGCGGCCCTCTTGCCGTAACCGTCGAAAGGTCTGCTCAATGCGGTTGGCCATCTTCAGCTTCTCTCCTTCGGGCCGCCGGTCAGCCGGGCCACCTCAACGCAGTCCTTGTCCCCGCGACCGGAGAGGTTGACCACGATCAGCTTGTCCTGGCCCAGCTCGGGAGCCATTCGCTTGGCCTCGACCAGGGCGTGCGACGACTCCAGAGCCGGAATGATGCCCTCCAGACGCGACAACTCGTAGAACATCTCCAGGGCCTCGCTGTCGGTGACGACGGTGTAGCTGACGCGGCCGGAGTCCTTCCAGTAGGAGTGCTCCGGCCCGACGCCCGGATAGTCGAGCCCCGCCGAGACGCTGTGCACCTGGGCGGTCTGCCCGTCGGCGTCCTGCAGCACATAGCTCATGCTGCCGTGCAGGACGCCCGGCCGCCCGGCCGCCAGCGGCGCGGCGTGCTTGCCGGTGGCCAGGCCCAGCCCCCCCGCCTCGACGCCGACCAGGCGGACCTGGCTGTCCTCGATGAAGGGATAGAAGATGCCGGCCGAGTTGCTGCCCCCGCCCACGCAGGCGCAGATCACGTCCGGCAGGCGGCCCTCCAGGTCCATGATCTGCCCGCGAGCCTCGGTGCCGATGACCGACTGGAAGTCGCGGACCATCATCGGAAAGGGGTGCGGACCGACGGTCGAGCCGATGCAGTAATGGGTGTTCGCGACGCTGCCCATCCAGTCGCGGAAGGCCTCGTTGCAGGCGTCCTTGAGGGTCTTCTGCCCCGTGGTCACGGGGACGACCCTGGCCCCCTGGGCCTTCATGCGAAAGACGTTCAGTTCCTGCCGCCGCACGTCCTCGGAGCCCATGTAGACGTCGCACTCCAGCCCCAGCAGGGCGGCCGCCGTGGCCGTGGCCACGCCGTGCTGGCCGGCCCCGGTCTCGGCGATGATCCGCCTCTTGCCCATTCGCTTGCAGAGCAGCCCCTGGCCCAGGGTGTTGTTGATCTTGTGGGCCCCGGTGTGGTTCAGGTCCTCTCGCTTCAGGTATATCTTCGCTCCGCCCCAGGCCTCGGTGGCCCGCCGGGCGAAGTAGAGCGGGCTGGGCCGTCCCACATAGTAGCGGAAGTAGTACTGAAGCTCCTGGTCGAACTTCGGATCGCCCTTGGCCTCCTGGTAGGCTTCGGCCAACTGGGTGATGGCGTGCATCAGCGTCTCGGGTATGTACTGCCCACCGTACGGCCCGAAGCGCCCATGACTGTCAGGTAATCTCTCTGCCACGGCTATGGCTCCTTGTGTGCGTCAAAGAAACTAGGTTAAAACGGTCCCGACGAAGCGTCAAGTGAAAAGGGCCGGCCGGCGGTGCTGGGGGCTTGTTGGCGGCGAATGTGGAGTGTTGTTCGAAGGTTGGGGACGAACAAGCCCCCCGCACGGCGGGGGGATGCCGTTGTCACCGTTCACGTGTGATGTGATCCCCCGGCGATGCCGGGGGCTTGTTGAGCGCTACCGTGTGGGGGTCGGGGCAGCCAAGTAGCGACTGTGAACCAGCCCCCACCCTACGGACTAGTCTTCATGCGCTTTCACCTTTTCATCCATCAAGTGCCACCGCTCGCCACGGAAGTTCAGGCGGTTCCGGTTTTCTGCCAGCCATGTCGGCCAGTCCTTCGCCAGAAGATCCTCCAGGCTATCCGATTTGTCTCCCAGGCGAGACACCTCTGCAAGTGGAGGCACGAAGAGAACAACAAAAACTACCATATATGAACGTTGTTTCGCCGGAGGGATCGCCTTCAGTGCCTCGGCAAATAACTCCAAACCATCCCACCTTCCTTGGCTGATGGCCAGCGCTTTGCCAACCCAGGCGCGGAACACCGGGCTCGCATCCTTTCGTGCGGCCAAGGCGACCGCGTCCGCAGATAGCTCGCCGGCGCGCATCCTGGCCAGCATGAAAGAAACCCTTACCTTATCATCGTCAATCGTGATCCCCGGCCCCTGCAGCAAGGGGAGGATCCAATCCCTGTACTCCGA
>JAACEH010000116.1 GCA_011682595.1 Anaerolineaceae bacterium | reverse complement strand
GTTGCTTGCAACGCATGCGGATTGGCTTGTTCGCAAGCGATCATGGGCTGACAAGCAGCCCATGCCACCCAGATTCCTATTCTTCGAGGGGGCCGGGGACGGCCAGTAGTTGGGGGACCACGGTCGGCGGGATCTCCAGGCGGCGGCAGAACTCCTCGGTGATTGTCGCGGCCAGTCCGGGGATGTCGAGGACCTGGGGCGTAACGAAGACGAAGGCCTTCCAGAGGCTGCGGTACTTGCGGTTCAGCAACTCGGCCTCGTCGCTGAAGTCCGGGTGGTGAGCCAGGGGGATGATGCGGTTCTGCTCGAAACGGACCGGGGCGGTGATGGCCTTGGCCTGCATCTTGATCGGCGGGCAATAGACCAGGACGCTGTCGGCCCCCAGCCCGGTCAGGCTAGATAGCCGGACCTGGGTTTCCTGCAGCCGCCGACCGCCGCCGGGCCGGCCGCGAAGCAGTTCGACGAACTTTTCGGCCCCGCCGACCCGGCGGGCGGTAGCCTCGGTCAGCACGGCCACCGGCACGTGGAGACGGCGGTCATAGATGGCCTGCCCCAGATGGCGGGCCTCGGCCGCCGACAGGGCGCCCGGGGTGACCGGCGTGGCCGTCGCTCCGCCCGGCCGGCCCTCGGTCGTTTCGGCCAGACGGCGCACCATCTCCTCGTCGCTGAACTCGGGCCGCAGAACCGACTCGGCGTCGTCGTAGGGGTTGCTGTCGGCGGGCAGGTTGTGCCCCAGCAGCCCGCGGGCCAGCATGGCCGAGGCGGCGACCTTTGTCTTGTGGTAATAGACCCGCTCGGCCATCGAGTAGCGCAGCCGCATAAGGTTCATGATCTCGGTGGTGATGTCAATGCGGGCGTAGCCGCGATGGCTGAGCACGTCCAGGGCCAGGCGGTCGGTCCGGGTGAGGGCATGGCGGCCGATGAAGAAGTAGTGCATGAGGCGCTGGTCGTAGCCGCCGCGGAGTCCCGTGAAGTAGAGGTCGCGGGCCAGGTAGTCGAGCAGGTCGGCCGAGACGGTCCCCGAGACGACGTCGGCCATGAAGGGCTGAAAGAGTCCGCGGCCGCTCAGCTCGTTGAACTTCTCCAGGGCCTGGCCGAGAAAGGCGGCGTAGGCCGTGCGGACCTGCGGGGCTAATCGCTCCTGGGAGGCCACCTCGTCGCGGGCCTGCTCCAGCAGCGAGGCGAAGCCGGCCGGCGGCGTGGCGTCCAGGTCCTCGCGGAAGGCCAGGATCAGGTAGACCAGCCAGCGGAGCGTCGCGTTGTCGAGCCCCGGCAGGTGGGCTTCCCGCCGCTCGAAGAGTTGGGCCAGCCGGCCTCGCGGATCGAACAGCAGGAACCACAACCGCGGGCCGGCCAGGGCGTCGTGCTTCAGATAAATGTCCTGCAGTTCATCTTCCAGCGTGTGGCCGAACGGAATGTGCGTGATGTCGTGCAGCAGTGCGGCGATGGAGACCACTTCCCTGAGGCAAGCGAAGCTGAGCGAGCTTGAGCCGGTGGGACGGTCGGTGAACTGCCCTTCGGGCAGCGGCAGGCGAAGCCGCACGTGGTTGGCCCGGATGTGCTGCAGGATTTCGCGGCTGATCCAGTAGGTGCCGACACTGTGGGCGAAACGGGTGTGTGTTGCGCCGCGGAAAACCAGGTGGGCGAAGCCGAGTTGCATGACGCGGCTCAGCCGCTGGAACTCGGGAGTGTTGAGAATGTCGCTGGCCAGCGGAGAGAGCAGAATGTCGCCGTGGACCGGATCGCGATAGAGTCTCATCTCAGTTACCGTTGTTGTCGCCGCGGAACTCGGGCACGATCTCCCGGAGAGTCTGGGTGATGCGCTCCCGGTCGCTGACGCTCCGCATCCGGTCGAGGGCCTCCATGGCCGTGGAGATCTGCTCGTCGGTGCTGGGGCGGACCTCCCAGATGCTGATCTTCTCGTGGTGCGTCGGAAGGATGCCTTCGCCGGAAATGCGCAGCTCCTCGAACAGTTTTTCCCCCGGGCGGATGCCGGTGAAATCGATCTTGATGTCCACGTCGGGACGGTACCCCGAGAGAGTGATCATGTCGCGGGCCAGGTCGACGATCTTGACCGGCTCGCCCATGTCGAGGACGAAGATTTCGCCGCCCTTGCCCATGGCCCCGGCCTGGATGACCAACTGGCTGGCCTCGGGAATGGTCATGAAGTAGCGACGCATCTCGGGGTGAGTCACCGTGACCGGTCCGCCCTGGGCGATCTGCCTGCGGAAGATCGGCACCACGCTGCCGTTGCTGCCCAGCACGTTGCCGAAGCGAACCGTGACGAACCTCGTGCCCTGGCTGCGGCCCGAGGTGTTCAGCCACTGACAATACATTTCGGCGATTCGCTTGGTGCAGCCCATGACGCTGGTCGGGTTGACGGCCTTGTCGGTCGAGATCATGACCATCGACCCGACTTTGTACTGCAAGCACATGTCGGCCATGTTCCTGGTGCCGAAGATGTTGTTCTTGATGGCCTCGCAGGGGTTCTGTTCCATCAGCGGCACGTGCTTGTGCGCCGCCGCATGGAACACGACGTCCGGCTTGTATCGTTCGAAGACGTCCTTGAGCCGGTCGGCGTCGTATACATCGCAGACCACGGGCCTCATGTCGGTATCCGGAAACTTGGCCCGCAGCTCGCGCTCGATGAAAAAGAGCGCGTTCTCGGCCTGCTCCAGCAGCACAACCAGCCGCGGCTGGAAGCGCAGCACCTGGCGGCACATCTCCGAGCCGATCGACCCGCCTGCCCCGCTGATGAGCACCACCTGGTCGGTCAGCATGTGACCGATGCTTTCCATGTCGAGCTGCACCTCCTCGCGGCCCAGAAGGTCGTTGATGTCAACCTCCCGAAGGTGCGTCAGGTCGGCCCGGCCTTCGATCAGGTCGGCCACCCCGGGAACGATGCGGAAGATCAGTTTCGACCCTTTGCAGAACTCGATGATCCGCCGCAGCAACTGGCGTGTCGGGTTCGGCAAGGCGATGACCAGTTCCTCGACTTCGTGCCGCTCGCAGAACTTGCCGATCTGGCTGGTGTCGCCGAGCACCAGCACGCCGTGAATCCGGGCTCCCCGGGCATTCGGATTGTCGTCCACAAAACCGACCACGCGGTATCGCTCCACCGGCAGCCGCTGCATCTCGCGCAGCACCGCCTCGCCGGCGTCACCGGCCCCGACGATCAGCACATTCGTGAGCCCGCCGGCGGCAATCGGACGCATGCCTTCCCGGTAAATGCGGATGCCGAATCGCACGCCGCCGACCAGGGCGATGGTGCCCGCCCAGTCGGTTATGAAGACCGCCCCGGGAATGTTCTGGGCCTCGCCGGCCTGGGTCTTCATGTACCAACTGTAGACCAGCACCGTCAGGACGATGATGGCCGTGGACACGTGGCTGGCCTTGAAGGTCTCGATCAGGTCCTGGACGCCGACATAGCGGCCCCAACTGCTGTACATCCGAAAGTACCAGAAGACGAGCAGCTTGGTGACCACCACCAGAAGGATGAGTTGCCTCAGGCTGCCCCAGTAGCGGGTGAACTCGATCGAGGTGTCGGCGGTCACGGTGACAAAGGGCCAGATCTTGAAGTCCAGGCGTAGACAGTAGGCCCCCCAGAACGACAGGGCAAAAAGCACCAGGTGGGCCAGCGCAACCAGGGTGTTGCGCAGCCAGATAGGCATGGGCCTGCTGGTATCGACTTTGGCTTGGGGTTCGACCATAAAAGCGTTCCGAAGTTCCTTATACCCGAAATACCCGAAAACGAAACGGGCCTTCACGTTATTATCGGCAAACAGTGGGATTTGATTGAGTTACTATTGGGCTTCCCAGCTTGCATCCGGCAGTGGCGACCCGGAGCCAACCGATTTCCAGGCCTGCATCGCACGATTCAAGGCTATCTATGATAACCGCCACACAAGGCGGTGTCAAATCGCTCTCGGCCATGTCAAGCCGGCCGATGTGACCGCGGATTCCGGCATTATGACAGACCTTGGCCTCCGGCTCGCTTTACCCATGGACTTCGAGGCAGTTGTAAGGGGCACGGCCCCAACAAAAACGCAGAGCCCCCATGGGCCCTGCGCTGTGGGACAATAGCCGTTGCACGCTATTACTTGCCCGCCCGGTAATAGCTCTTTCCCTTGATCACCTGGTTGACATTCTTGTCGCTGAGGGTTACCACGAGCCCGGAGCCCTCGATCGTCGCGTAGCGGTCGCTGCCCGGGCCCGTGGCCGAAACGAGCAGCACCTTGTCCACCGTCAGCCCCTTCACGCGGAACCGCCAGGCCGGCTTGTCCAGACCGTACTGCGCCAGGTCCTTGGTCGAGTAGCGGACAACCCGCTTGGCCTCCAGCTTGGCCAGGTCGCCCAGCACCCAGCGAACTCGCATCGAGTTGGCCGAGAAGCCCTCGACGTTGTCGACGCTCCACTGGTCGCCGTTGCGATTGAAGTTCAGCTCGAAGTTCGGGCCGCGGACCTCCAACCGGATAACCCGCTCCTTGTCAAACTCCGACCAGGCCTTCGAGGTCAACGGCTTGTCGAGTTCCTCGATCAACTCCTTGCTGATCTCAAAGACCAGACGGCCACCCTCGGTCATGGCCCGGCACCTGCCGCCGGCTTCCGTGACCAGCAATGTGTGAGTGACCGACTTCTCCGGCTCGGCGGCCGAACTGATGGTGACCTCCAGCCGAAGTTGCGGTTTGTCGAGGCCGAAGTCGGCCGCCTTCTCCGCCCGGCCGAGGAACTTCTGGGCCTCCAGGCGGTCGAACTTCTCGGCCAGCTTGCTCGCCTTCTCGCCGTCCAGATCCTGGGCCAGCGGAGAGGTCATCTTCCACACGCCCTTCTCCCTGCTGCCGGTGTTGACGATGGTCACCGTTTCGCCGTCGCGGGTCCAGGTGAGTTTAGACGTCCGCTGATCGTCACCGGCTTTCCAGATTTCCCGCTTCAGCAGGTCGAGCCAGGTCCGCTTCAGGGGCGTGACGTCGGCCGGGTCAACCCGGCCCGCCACCCTGGTCCCGACGTCGAGGACCCACATCTGGTCGGCCTTGGCATTTCTGCCGACCAGGACGCTGGTGTCCTTGACGTCGCCCCGATGCCGGAAAGTGATTGTGCCGTATGGCTTGTCGAATCCCAGCTTGGCGTCTTTGGGGTCGGCCCCGTCAACGAACTTGTTGATCTTCAGTTCGCCCATCCGCTCGATCAGGTCGCTGACCTGGCCGTCCTCGGCGGCGGCCTTCTCGGGCACCTGGATCTGCCACCTGCCCCCGGATTTGTCCAACACCACCGCGCTGCCGTCAAGGTCAATGGCCAGGTGCTCGACCTTGTAACCTTCCAGCGGAATGGCCCGCTTCTCGCGCAGGGCGAACAGGTCCTTCTCCAGTTCCCGCACCTTGCTGTCCTTGAGCGTAACGACCGTCGGCGAACCTTTGAGCCGGGCGAAGACCTTGGTGCCCGACACGTCGGCGTTGCTCCCGACGATCAGCGTATGGACGACCGGCTGGGGCTCCTCCTGATCGCCCTTTTGCTGATCGTCCTTTTCCGCCGATTCTTTTCTTGCAGCAGGCTTGGCCACTTTCTCTTGGAGACTGATCGTCAGCCGGGGCTCCTGAAGGCCGTAGCGGGCCGGGTCCTCGAGGGCGTCGGTCACGAAACTGTCGACCTTGAGCCCCGTGGCGGCGCCGACCAGGCCGTCGATGGCCTCCGCGTCGCCGCGGGCCCGCACCGGGGCGGTAATCGTCCACCGGGAGCCGGTTCGCTCGGCCGCAACCTCTCCATGCTTTGAGACCACCGTGACCCCGGCGATCCGCCCGGGGCCGAAGTCGAAGAGATTCTTGTCGCGGAACTCGTGCAGCTCGGCGGTCACCACCTCGTGCAACTGGCCGTCGACAAGGTAGGCCTGGTCCTTGCCTTTCACGCGAACATAGGTGTAGCGGTCCGTGCCCAGGCCGGTCTGTTTGCCGATCTCCAGGTCGTGGGTCTCGGTGCGGTAGGTCGGTTCGCCGTCGCCCTCGTCGTCCTTATCTTTATCCTTGTTCTTCTTCTGGTCCTTGATGCGGACCGTGAAACGCACGGTGGCCACCGCCGGATCGAGTCCCACTTGCTTGAGTTTCTCCGGATCGAGCTTCAGCGTCCGCTGGTACGACATCTCGGCCAGCAGCCGGGCCAGCAGGTCGGCCTGGATGCGATTGCCGGGGCCGTCCACGGGCTCGACCAGCCGCCACTTGTAGTCGGCCCTCTCCAGGGCGAACTTGCCGGCCT
>JAACEH010000115.1 GCA_011682595.1 Anaerolineaceae bacterium | reverse complement strand
TGGTACGCCGCCAGGGACTCGAACCCCGGACCCGCTGATTAAGAGTCAGCTGCTCTGCCAACTGAGCTAGCGGCGCATCGCTTCGATTTCTGGCGCGCCCGGCAGGACTCGAACCTGCAACCACTGGGTTCGAAGCCCAGCACTCTATCCAATTGAGCTACGGGCGCTGGTCATACTTCGTGCTCCCCTCAGGCTGGGCATTATAGGCGGCCGGCGTCCGACATGTCAACAAAAAGCGGGCTCGACCAGGCCATGTGGCCGTCGGCCTGGACCACTTTGACCCAGTAAGCATGTCGCCCCGCCTCACTCGGCGCGTCGGTCCAGCGGAGGCGAAGCTCGCCGCCGCGGGCCTGGGGAGCAAATCGCGACACGCGGAACTGCTGGTTCACGCCGCCGCAGGGAAAGACTTGCCCGCCGGGTCCGATCTCGGCGGCATTGAAGGTGAACTCGCCCTGGGCCGACTCGAAAGTTAGCCGTGCCCTCTTGTCGCTGAGCCGCAGCAGGAGGCCGTGCAAGTTGCCCGAGGTGGTCGAGCGGACGGCCAGCTCCCGGTCGCCGGTGCGCCTCACGCCCTGGCCTTCCCGGCCAAAGCCGCAGGGGCGGAACTCCTCGATCGTCGCTCCCTTAACAACCAGGCGGCCCGTCCAGGTGGTTGTTTTCCGGCGACTGCGAATCCTTACGCCGGACCACTCCAGGCGAAGCCACTCGGAGTCGACGTCCTCGGGCCAGCGGTGACGGTAGACGACCTGCGAACCGCGGCGGATCTCCAGGTCGACTATCGGCCCGCCGTCGGCGATCGCTTCAAGGTCGAGTTCGACCTTTCCGCCGGCCGGTCGTTCGATGATGTCGCCCATCATGGCCTGGCCGCAACGCAGCCCCAGGACAATTCGCCGCCCGGTCGTCGCGTAACAGTGGCGGTCTTTCAGGGCTCGCCAGATGGACCGGCGAGTCAGTTGGTCGGCGTAGATGCCGGTGTACCCGCCGCAGACGTCGAAGGTGACGAACTTCGGGTCGAGCGTCTGCAGCGGCCCCGAGAGACCCGGCCGGCAGGTATGGTCGTCGCTCTGTCCGACGAAGCCGACGCACAGGCCCCGTCGCATGGCCTCCTCGGCTATCCATTCGAAGGTGCCGTGGTGCGAATGAATCTCGACCAGGTTCGGAAACTCATCGCTCGCGAAGTCGAAGTTGGCGTGCCCGCCGACGTGCGAGACGATCAGCACGTCGTCGCGGCCCTCGAACTTGCGGAACAGTTCGCCGAGCGGATAGCGGTCGGTCGCCGGGTCGGAGCCGTCGTGAACCTGCCAATGGCTGCTGCGGTGAATCTGTGCCTGGTCGCCGAGGAAATAGATGTTGTGGTCGCCGCCGGCAGGCGTCAGGCCCGACCATTCGTAGCCCAGGAAGCTGACGAACCTGCCGGGCTCGTTGATGGCGGCCGTCTGTTTCTGCACCTCCTGCCACAGGGCGTCGGTGATCTGGAAATCGTTGCCCTGCCACGAGCCGACGTCCATCAGAGCCCGGTGGCGGGCGAAGTGGAAGTACTGCTCGACCGTTCCGGTGCCGACGGTCTCTTCGGTCTGGCCGTGCATGTCGCCCCAGTAGAGCCTGGCCGGACGTTCACCTTGCCCCAGAACATGCAGCGGGTTGCTCCGCCCGACCAGGTCACCGCAGGTTACGGTCAGCCAATAGGTGCCCGGCGACTTGAAACTCAGCGCCGTGAAGGCGACCACGCCGTCGTCGACAGCCACGGTCAACGGCAGGCCATCGACCTCCCCTTCACAGCGCAGTGTTGCCTCGCCCACTCGCTGCCGAACGGGATTGCCGTGGCGGTCGCGGACACGGACATGCCCGCAAACCGGCTGACCGACTTCAACGAGACTGGGCAGCACGACTTCGATGTTGGCCGGGGCGTCGGGCACAATTTCGACCGCCGGCGGTTCGCGCAGCCAATAGAACTCACCGGTTCCGAAGGCGTCGACCAGGACGCCGAAGCGATGACGGACCTCCGGGAAACTCTGCAAGCGCCAGCCGCTCGACCCGCCGGAGGTGTCGCCCAGGGTGACGGTGATGGTGTCGCCTTCGGCCAGCGAACCGTCGCGAACGGTGACAATGATCGAGCCCCGCCACGGCCGCACCCAGAAGTGGTCCCGGCAACCGACCTCCAGGATCGCCCGGCCGTCGGTCGTCGCGGTCACATAGCCGGGGGCCGCCGGGTCGTCGGTCTGGGGGCACGAGCCGTCGTCGATGCGGCGGACCACGATGATGGCCCCGCTGTCGTCGAGGCCGTAGCGGCCGACCTGGTAGCTGATGGTCCACGTCCCCGTGGCCCCAACCGGAAAGCTCCCGGCCGGCGAGATCGTGGCCCGGCCCAGCCAGGTGGGGTCCACCGGGCACGGCTGGTTGCGGATATTGGCTGCAAAGTCCATGGCTACCCTCTCGTGCAGAATGCCGAAAAACGGCAAGACGAGCGATTGTAGCCGTTTCAGGAATCCCGTCAACGGTACAGGTCCGCGGCGAAAAAACAAAAAAACCTGTCACTATAGTTTCTTACGCAACGATACCGGCAGGTGCGCATTTAACCGATAATCGGCTACGTCGGATACGCAGCCCCAATACGGAGGAAGACAGAATGAAACTGGTAACGGCAATCCTTATCGTCGGAACGTTTTTTGCGGGCCATCTGAGCGCCGCCCAGGCCCCCACGATCAGCGACCCCAAAGACAAGCAGATCGTCGAGGGTTTCCTCAAACAGGCCATGAACATGCCGCGAAAT
Organism: Anaerolineaceae bacterium; assembly: GCA_011682595.1. The sequence continues at coordinate 10,138 of JAACEH010000115.1, read as the reverse complement.
GTCAGCGCCGCAGCCTCCAGGAAAATGGCGGCCGAGGAGTGCGAGGGAATCACCTGGCGGCTGCTGCCGCAGGTAAGCATGCCCCTGACGGCCTACGAGGTGACCGGCGATGCGAAGTACCTGGACGTATTTGTCACGGCCTTCGAGAACCTTCGGGGGGCCATGACCAAGGGCCAGGACGGTTACCTCGGTTGGTACGGTAAGGCCTTGAAGGGTTTCCAGGATCCGAACGACCCGGACAAGAAGGTTGACGTCATCATCAATAGCTTCCGGGCGGCGGATCTGTTGGGACGGTTCCTGGAGTTGACGGCTGCAGACCCCGCTTTGACCAGCAAGTATGCCACGCAGCGAAAGGCATATGCCGATCTGGCCGCAAATCACCTGGTCAGGAAGTGGACCGCCCGCGGCAACTACACGGATCTCGGCAAGTACGGGGCCATCTATCGCACGCACCGGGGACTCGAGGCGAGCAAGGGCAACCTGACCCAGCCGCACAACAAGCATTCGATTATCATCCGCGGCCTGCTCAGCCTGTACCGGGCGACCGGCGACGACGAGCTCATGCGGATGGCCGTCAAACTCGGCACGCGATACAAGCGCAGCCTGACCCTGAAGAACGGTCACTACGAATGGAACTACTGGGACCCGGCCGGCCAGTGGGACGTGCTGCCCGGGGCTTCGAACAAGTGGAAACACTGGATCGGCGTCGAGCATAAGGGCAGCTATTATTCCAGCACCCTGACCCAGGCCGTCGTACTCTATCAGCACGGCGTGGTGTTCGACAAGACCGACCTGGAGCGCTTCCTGAAAACCCAACTCAAAATGGTCTGGAACGGCAGCCTGGACAACCCCCGCTGGGCCCGCTGCGACGGCACGACCAGCGACAAGTACATGCAGGGCCGCTACATGTGCGGCGCCCTGGCTCCGTTCAGCGAAAAGGTCGCCGAGTTCATTTACACCGGCGCCCGCCAGAATGAACGAGTCAAGAATGTCAATCATTCGTGGCAAGGCGGACCGGTGGCCAACGGCTGGATTGCCGGCAAGTTCGTAACGCTGCCGAAAGCCAGGGGCGGCAAGCAGATCTACCTGGAAGCCCGGACGAAGTTTCTCAAGAAGAAGAGCAACCGCGATTTTCTGAAGTCTCTGGAGTTCAAGGTCACCGGATCCGGCTACAAGGCGCCCCGCAAGCCGTCCGAGATGAAGCCCATGCCCCGGGCCGGGGAGCTGAAGTAGGCCCGGGCTTCCTTTTTTCCCTCTCCCACCGTTGGCCCCCCGCCTGATAGCGGGCCTTCGGGTTGCGAGCCCCCCCCCAAGGCAGGGGTGCACGTCACGTTTGCAGGTGGCGGGGCGCCATGGTCCGGCGCAGCCAGGCCATGACCCCGATTCTGTCGGGGGAAGATAATCACGGCCTGACCTTCGGTCAGACCGTGGCGCCCACCCGCCAGCGCCAACTCGTCCTCGAAAACCCTTTCCGCCCGAGCGGGCACTGGTTGCAGATTCTCGTCCTGCCGCTATAATCTGTGGGTTCGCTTCTGGCCAGGCAAGGGGGACGGTGAGACTGTGAAGGTATCGGTGGTCATGCCGGTTTTCAACGAGGCCGCCACTCTGGCCAAGGCGGTGCGCCGCGTATTGGAGGCCCCGCTGGACGAGGAGATTGAGCTGATCGCGGTTGATGACGCCTCGACGGACGATTCGGCGGCCATCCTGGATCGCCTGGCCGCCGAGGACCAGCGGGTTCGCGTCCTGCGGCACCAGCGCAACGGCGGCAAGGGCGCCGCCCTGCGGACCGGTTTTGCCGCCGCGACGGGCGAGGTGGTGCTGGTCCAGGACGCCGACCTGGAGTACGACCCAGCCGACTACCCGCGCCTGCTGGGGCCGATCCTCAGCGGCCGGGCCGACGTGGTCATCGGCAGCCGCTTCATCGGCGACGTCCACCGGGTGCTGTACTTCCGGCACTACGTGGGCAACCGGCTGCTGACGCTGCTGTCGAACTGCATGACGGGGCTGAACCTGACGGACATGGAGGCCGGCTACAAGGTCTTCCGCCGCGAAGTCGTTCAGTCGTTCCGCATCCGCAGCAGCCGCTTCGGCGTCGAGCCGGAACTGGTGCAAAAGGTGGCCCGCGGCAAGTGGCGGGTCTACGAGGTGGCCATCACCTACGACGGCCGCACCTATGCCGAGGGCAAGAAGATTACCTGGCGCGACGGCCTGGCCGCAGTGTGGCACATCCTGCGGTTTCGCTTCGCCGATTGAACCGTCGCCGCCGGCGCCGTCGCCAAGGAGACGTCCGATGAAGACCATACGCACCGCCGATCCGCAGGCGCGGGATCAGTTGGACCAACTGCGGGCCAGTCTCGGACTGGACCAGGGGCTGGTCGCCGATTGGCAAAAGACAATAGCCGACGCCAAGAGCCCACAGGAGATGGTGGACGAAGTGCTTTACGCGGTGCGCACCGAGGGCGATGCAGCGGTCAGCCGGTATACCGAGGAGTTCGACGGGGCCAAACTCTCCGCCGATCAGTTCCGCGTCAGCCAGTCGGACATCGAGGCCGCGGTCCGGGCCTCTCCGCCGGAAATTATCGAGGCCATGAAACGGGCCATCGAAAACATCCGCCGTTACCAGAGTGCAACGCTGGCCCGCGACCCGGACGACGTGGTCGATGGCGGACGGCGGCTGGGCATGACCTATCGCACCCTGCGGCGAGTCGGCGTTTGCGTGCCCGGCGGGGCGACGGCCTATCCGTCGAGTGTGCTGATGGCTGCGGTCCCGGCCCAGGTGGCCGGCTGCAAGGAGATTGCCCTGGTCAGCCCGCCGAGAGAGAACGGGCAGATTCGCGCACCGATTCTGGCCGCCTGTGGCGTCGCGGGAATCAGGGAGGTCTACCGTATCGGCGGCAGCCAGGCCGTTGCCGCCCTGGCCTATGGCACCAAGACCATTCCGCCGGTCGACAAGATCGTCGGGCCGGGAAACCTGTTCGTGCAACTGGCCAAGAAGGAAGTTCTCGGCCTGGTCGACATCGACGGTTTCGCCGGCCCGTCGGAGGTGCTGGTCATCGCCGACGCATCGGCCGACCCCGAGTCGATCGCCCTGGACCTGCTCAGCCAGGCCGAGCACAATCCGGGCTGCTGCATCCTGGTGACCGACGACGAGGGACTGCTCGGGCGGGTCGAGACGGAACTGGCCGCCCAACTGGAGACGCTCGCCCAATGCGAGGTGGTGGCCAGGGCCATCCAGCGGTTCAGCGCCGCTGTGCTGGTGGCCGACATGGACGAGGCCTGCCGGGTAAGCAACTTCCTGGCTCCCGAGCACCTGCAGATCGTGACCGCCGAGCCGCGAAAACTGTTGCCGCAGATCACCGCCGCCGGGGCAGTTTTCCTCGGCAAATGGACGCCGGTCGCCGTGGGCGACTACCTGGCCGGGCCCAGCCACACGCTGCCCACCGGCGGCACGGCGCGGTTCGCCTCGGGGCTGTCGGCCAACGATTTTCGCAAGCGGATGAGCGTCATTGAATACTCCGCCCAGGCCCTGGCCTGCGACGCGCCGCACATAACGGCCCTGGCCGATCTGGAACGTTTCGAGGCTCACGCTCGCAGCGTGAATGTTCGCCTCAAGAAGGACTGATTATTTTTTTTACGGAAACCCACCATGGCTTGTTTTCGTGACAACATCGAGGCCATGACCGGCTACGTTCCGGGCGAGCAGCCACAGGGCCACGACTTTATCAAGCTGAACACCAACGAGAATCCCTATCCCCCGTCGCCGCGGGTCATCGAGGCCATTCGGGCCGCGGCCGACGAGTCCCTGCGCAAGTACCCGGATCCGACCGCCGACACGGATCGCGACGTGGTGGCCGAGTTGTTCGACCTGAAACGCGAGAACGTCATTTGCGGCAACGGGTCGGACGATATTCTCTCGATGGTCTTTGCGGCAACCCTGAACCCCGGCGATGCGGTGACGGTGACCGATCCGACCTACTCGCTCTACCAGACGCTGGCCGAGATTCAGGATGCCCGGCTCGATGGAATCGAGTGCCGGGACGATTTTTCGCTGCCGGTCGAGGCCCTGTGCAAGTCGGAGTCGCCGTTGGTCGTCGTGGCCAACCCGAACGCCCCGACTGGCCTGCCGGCCACGACCAATGACCTGGCCCGGATCGCCCGCGACATCAACGGCATTCTCCTGGTGGACGAGGCCTACGTCGACTTCGCCGAGCAGAGCGCCATGCCGCTGGCCGGCACGGAGCCCAACCTGCTGGTCATGCGGACACTGTCGAAATCCTACAGCTTGGCGGGCCTGAGATTCGGCTACGCGGTCGGTTCGCCCGAACTGATTACCGGGCTGATGAAGGTCAAGGACTCGTACAATTGCGACCGGCTGTCGATTGTCGCAGCCCGGGCGGCCCTTGAGGACCAGCCGTGGATGCGGCAGAACGTCGAGAAGATCAAAGCCGAACGGACCCGGCTGATCCGGGAACTCAGAAACCTGGCCTTTGCCGTCCTGGACAGCCAATCGAACTTCGTCCTGGCCTCCCCGCCGGACGGCGACGCCGAGGGGCTGTATCTGAAGCTGAAGGAGCGGGGCCCTTGTCCGATACTTTAATAGTCCGCGAGTCGCCCGTTACGTGCGCATAACCGTGGGCAGGCCGGACGAAATGACCGCCCTGCTCGAGGAACTGACGGCCCTGATAGGCTGACCAAGTCGAGGAAAACGCCATGGCCAATAAAGATCGCACCGCCGAGGTCGCACGCAAGACCGGCGAGACCGACATTGCCGCCACCGTCGACCTGGACGGCTCAGGCCGGGCTGATATTGCCACCGGCATCGGCTTCTTCGACCACATGCTGACCCTGCTGGCCCGGCACAGCCTGATCGACCTGACCGTCAAGGCCACGGGCGACCTGGAGGTCGACGCACACCACACGGTCGAGGACGTCGGCATCGTGCTGGGCCAGGCCATCGACCAGGCCCTCGGCGACCGGGCCGGCATCACCCGCTACGGCGCCGCGGCGGTGCCCATGGACGAGGCCCTGGCCAGGGCGGTCATCGACCTGGGCGGACGGCCGTACCTGGTCTACGACGCCCGCTTCCCGGCCGACCAGGTGGGCGAGTTCGACATCGAGCTGATTCGCGAGTTCCTGATCGCCCTGGCCAACAACGTGAAGATGAACGCCCACCTCCACGTGCCGTACGGAGCGAACGTCCACCACATTGCCGAGGCGATTTTCAAGTCGCTGGCCCGGGCCCTGCGCCAGGCCGTCGAGCCCGACGCCCGCGCTTCGGGCATCCCGTCGACCAAAGGCACGCTCTAGACGTGTGGCGCGGCCGGTCTTGTCCGGCCGTGGTGCACTCACGAAGGGATCAACCGCCCTCGCTGAGACGCTGGTAGTACTGCTTGATGAGTTCCTCGTAGCCTTCGGGCATGGGGCCTTTGGCCGATTCCTCGATTTCCTTGCGGTAGCCGTCCGGCAGGTTGCTGCGGCGATCTGTGCGGACGCGAATCTCGCCGCCCAGGAGCATGCGGGTGCTCTTCAGTTGATTGAGCAGCACGTGCTTTTCGCGCATGGCGTTGCGGTACCGGCCGGCCAACAGTTCGCGCTCCACCTTGCGCATGCTGCGCAGGGCCTGGTCGAGATTGAAACTCTCGTAATTGCGGACCTTCAGCTCGATGTTAATCCGCTCGGCCTTGCTGCGCACCGTCGCCTGGCGGCCGGCCAGCCGCTGCATCTTCCGCTCGGTCTCCCGCGGGACGGGACCTTCAAACCCCTCCTCGCCGCTGCCGGAGATCTTGCCGCCGCCGGTCGCCCCGCCGGGAGGGTCTTTGCTGCTGTCGGTGATCTCGCCGGTCTGGAAGGGATCGGCGGTGACCCGCGTTGGCGTGCGGCGACCGCCCTTGCCGGTGGCCGTATCCTCGACCATCTCGCCGGAGGCCTTGCCCGTGCGGCCCTCGCCGCTGCGGCCGCCGATCTCACTGGTGTTGGGCAACTGGTTACCCGTCACGCCCTTGGCCGAGTAGTTCGAGATCGGACCGTCCATGGCGTCCCAGCCGGCCCCCTTGTCCAGCGAGTCGGCCCAGCCGCTGGTGGTGTCCTCCATCTCATCGAAGATGTCCTCCTCTTCCTCGAACAGTTCGCCCACCAGGTCCTCGAGCTGTTCGGGAAGTTCAGAGTGCGGAATCTCCGGCTGCTCCAGCGGCTCCTCCATCGTCCACTTGATGCGGTCCGGCTGGTCGGGCAGCCAGCGCTCGAGGTTCTCGACGATTTCCTCGGCCAGTTCCGCCCCGGCGTTCTCCAGAGCCACGGCAATCTCGACGGCGTCTTTCTTCAGGGCGTCCCTGGCCATCTCGATATCGACTTTTACCTCGATCAGTTCCTTCAGCAGCGACGGGTTGCCGGCCTCCAGCACCGGCAGTTTCGACAGGTCGCTGATCGCCTCGGCCAGGAACTTTTCCCACTTGTCCTGGGTCATGGCCAGACTTTTCAGCTTCCGGCGATCCTCATCCGTGAAATCATCGACCGGCTTCTTGGCCAACTTCTCGGTCTCCTCTATAACCTTCCTCTGCTGGTCGATGAACTCCTTGAGCTTATCACTGAGGGTCCTGAGTTTCTTCTCGACGTCGGCCGGCAGGTCGGTCCCCTCCTGGCCCAGGGCGGCCTTGGCCACCTTGATCCGCCCCTGGGCCACCTCCAGCAGCCGCTCCAGGACGACGATGATCTCATTCTGCGTTGCAGCCAGGGAGCGCTGCAACCGGCGGTCGGGCCGCTTGGCGGCAATCTCACTCAGCGACTGCGACTTCAGCACGGCCTCGCGCATCTGGTTCTGCACAAGCAACTCGAGGGTCGTCTTGACGGCCATCGTCTCGGGGGTGAAACCCGATGTGGCGGCGATGTCGGTCGCCTCGGCCCGAATTTCCTTTTGCCGTTTGGCCACCTCGGCCACCCGGGCGACGGCCGCCTGCGGGCTCACCGTCGCCAGCGATCCCGTCCACTGCCGGGCCTCCCTTTGCCGGCGGAGCAGGCGGTAAAGTCGCCCGTACAGGTCGCTCGCCTCTTTCAGCCTGGCCCGGGCCACGGCGGCCGTGTCCTTAACAACGATTCGCAGGGTGTCGCTGCGGACGACGTGCGGGTCGCGGCGGGTCGCGCCGCCCTGGAAGACCAGGTTGTCTGTCGCCTCGGCGTAGTACTCATAGACGGCGCCCAGCGGCGCATCTTTCGGCACCGCTATTTCCCATTCGAGTTCCACCTTCTTCAGCCCCTCGATCGGCCGGCCCCGCCAGGTCTTCGCCGCTGCGGCCGACGTCGCTTTGGCCGGACCGACAAAGAGCTGCACCCGGCGAAATCCGTAGTCGTCGGCGGCCCGGATTACGGTGCGAACCTTGCCGCCCGGCGGCACGGTTACCTCTTGCCCGGGCACGACAATGGCCACCGTCGGCTCGGCGTCGGCGATCGCTTCGACGCGGTACTCGACGCCGTTGCCGTTGGCCGGCCAGTCGGCCGTCTTCAGCTCGATCGTGTAGGTGTCGGCGGCGAGCACCGTCCACGACGCTCGCCAGGCGGACCGCTCCGCATTGCCGGCCATGCAGGGCACCGCCCGCCCCTTGCCGAAGCGAAGCGTACACCCGCGGACCGGGCCGCTGGTAGCCACGGTCATCGTCACCTTCGTCCCGACCGGCACGCGCAGGTTGCCCGAAACGTTCTTCTCGATCTTCGCCTTCCAGCGGGTGTAGGGCGGATAGTCCGTGGCGACGGTCAGTTCTTTGACCACCGCCTTTTCACGAACCGACACGCGATAGTAGTCGCTCTGGCTGCGACCAGCCTCGACGCGGTACTTCATGGGCCGACTGACTTCGGGCCACTCGTAGGAGTAGGCGTCTCCCGACTGGCCGCCGGGGACCATGGCCAGTTGCCGCTCGGTCTTTTCGCCATCGCCGATAACCATCAGCCGCACGTCGTACCGCGTTTGCTCGGGGTTCTCGATGCGGACCTCGATCCGCAGCGGTTGGCCGCGGACCAGCTCGACATTGCCCGGCGAGACCTCCAGGCGGAGGCGGCTGCGCGTGGGCACGAAATCACGCGGGTGCAGGACCTGGCCCAGGGCGCTGCCGAACTCCTGCGGCGCTGCCAGGACAAACATCCCCAGCAGCAGGCCCGCGCCCCCGGCCGCGACGGCGAATCGAATCACCCGACGCCAGCAGACGGCCTGCTCCAGTTCCACACCGCGCACGCTGCGGGCCGCCTCCAGCAGGGCCTTGTCCAACAGCAGCGGCGACCAGCGGTCGCTCTGGCTGACCAGTTGCAGAATGTTGATCAGACTGTTGCCGGCCTCGGGAACCCGTGTCTCGATAAACCGTGCGGTCTGCTCGTCGGTCCACTGGCGGCGGACGACGATCCACCCCGCCCGAAGCAGCGCCGCGCCCAGGCCGGCCAGCAAGGCCACCCGCAGCACCTCGCGGCCCGTCGAATCGAACCGGGCCAGCACCTGCAGGCCGACGGCCAGCAGCAGCACCACCACGCCCAGGGCAACCGCCCCCAGCAGGCCGTCCAGCAGGGAGCGCACCGTCAGGCGCATGCGCACGTCGTTGACGCGGTTCAGCACCTCGTCATAGGCGCGATATTGGCTTTTGGTGGCCATGGCTCACACGGGGTTCAACGTGAGCGACTCTCAACTATTTCAACCTTGCTCAGTTGCGGCACAACGAAGTCGTACACCCTTTCGACGTCGGCGTTTCTCATGCGGATGCAGCCCAGCGACACGCGCTTGCCGATGCTGGCCGGCTCGTTGGTGCCGTGGATGCCGAGGTGGTTGCCGAAACCGATCCACCGCGAGCCGAGCGGATTGTCCGGCTCGCCGCCGACAACCGGTTTCATGATGCCCTTCTGACTCGGCGGCGGACTGAAGGCCGGGTCAACCTGCTTGATACCCACCGAGTACCGGCCCGCGGGCGTGCGGTCTTCCTTGCCGATAGCCACGGGGTAGGTCTTGACCAGCAGGTTGCGCAGCCAGACCTCCAGAAGCAGTTCACTCTTGATGATGCGAATCGTGAACGGCCCCTTGATAACCTTCAACTTCTGGCCCCTGTAAATCCTGTCCGAGGGAAGGGAGTTGATTCGCATGATCAGCTCGTAGGGAATGCTGAACTTGCGGCCGATGGTCGAAAGGTAGTCGCCGCTCTGGACCTCGTATTCGGCGGCCTCGGTTTCGCCCGGCACAACCGTCGGCCCCAGGATGGTCCGCCGGCAAATCCCCTCGATCCGGGAGGCAATGGCCCGCTGCTGCGCCGTGTTGGGCTGGGTGGGCTGGGTGGCCAGGGCCTTGGCGTAGGTGGCCCGGGCCTCGAGAATCTTGCCGATCCGCTCCAGGCGCAGCCCCTCGGCCTTCAGAAGCTCGGCCTGCGGCGAGGGCTCGCCTGAAGAAACCGCAGGCTGCTGAGCGACGGCTTCCCCGTCGGTCGATGACTCTGTCCGGCCGCCGGTGCCGCGGCGATCCTCCGAGCCGGAAGCCTCGACCGTGCGCCGGCCCGAGGCCCCGACGTGGGGCGGTGTCCGGACCTCGGTGGCCTTGCCGATCTCGCCGCTGCCGGGCGGTTCAGCGTCGCCCGAGCCGCCGAGAATGAGAACTGCTCCATAGCCCCCCCCGGCCACCAGCAGCACCACGGCCACCAGCAGCCATGCGCGGCCGCTACCGCTTTTTCTCGACTTTTTCCGGCCTGAATCGTTGGCGAACAAAAGACTCGACACGGGAATGCTCCTTGGGACAATAAACAAAAGGCGAAAAGGCGAATCCTGCCGCCGGAGGTGACCTGCCCGCTATGGGGCCTTCTTTCTATTGTATCGACCAGGCGAGCAGATCCGCTTTGTCCAATCCTCATTTTCGCAATTTTGGTCCGTTTCGTCAACCGTCCATCGAACTGCACGGCTGGGAGACGGGAAGAAAGGTTCGACCGCTACGGTTTTTGCTTAACCTGGCCACTTGAAATACGGCAACCGAATCGTTACACTGCACTTGCCGAGGGCGGTTCTGTGCTTGCAGGACCACCCTCACAATACCGGAGAGGTGGCTGAGCGGTCGAAAGCGACGGTTTGCTAAACCGTTGAATGGGTTATCACCTGTTCCCCGGGTTCGAATCCCGGCCTCTCCGCCAGA
>JAACEH010000354.1 GCA_011682595.1 Anaerolineaceae bacterium | reverse complement strand
CAAGCTGAATCGCCTGTGGGCCGAACCGACGATTGGTGACCTGTTCAGAATGCCCGCCGGAAGCGAGGGAACCGAGCACCTTGGGGCCGTACTGATCGGGACCTTCATCTTCATCCTGCTGGGGCTGATGATTTCCTTTCTGCCGAGCTTTGTCATCACCAGCCAGACCATCATCTACTTCCTGTTGCGGCGCATGGTTGACGAGAAGGACATCGACGAGGTCTACCTTGCCGAGGAGCAGGAGACCACCGGCCTGGACCGTCTGGAGAAAGAGGACCAGACCCGCGTCGAGCCCGAGCCGGCGGTCGAGGAGCCTGCGCCGAAGGAGCAGGGGAGTTCGGACGAACCGCCCTCCGGGGACAGCGAGTCCCAAGAGCCGTAGTGCCCCGTCAAGCTTGAAACGGTGTGTGCCACGGGTTGCTCGCAACCCGTGGCGGCGTACACTCAGGTCGTATCGCATTGGCTGCTTTTCAGCCAGTGGCACACATCGAACAAGACATGACAGAGCAGTAGGTTTCTTTGCTGCGTGATTATTCGTTCGGCATGTCGTCGTCGGTGGCTTCGGCGACTTTGATTCGCTCGCGGAGGAAACGAGCGGTGTGGCTGAGGGGGGCTTCGGCCACGCTGCGGACCGGCCCGGCGGCCACCACGCGGCCGCCTTCCTGGCCGCCCTCGGGGCCGAGGTCGATGATCCAGTCGGCCTGCGTGATCAGGTCCAGATTGTGTTCGATCACCAGCAGCGTCTGCCCGGCGTTGACCAGCCGCTGAAAGACCTGCAGCAGCACGCGGACATCGGCCATGTGCAGCCCCGTGGTCGGCTCGTCGAACAGCAGCAGGTACTTGCGGTCCTTCTTCCTGGCGGCCAGGAAACTGGCCAGCTTCAGCCGCTGGGCCTCCCCGCCGGAGAGCGTCGCCGTGCTTTGCCCCAGACGCAGGTAGCCCAGCCCGACGTCGACCAGCGGCTTCAGCCTCTTGACGATCCGCTTGTCGCCGGCGAAGAACTTGATGGCCTCGCTGACGGTCAGGTCCAGAATGTCGGTGATGTTCTTGCCCTTATAGCGGATGTCGAGCACCTTCTTCTGGAACTTTCTGCCGTTGCACTGGCTGCAGACGACCGTCACGTCGGCCATGAAGTACATGTCGAAGGTCAGCGTGCCGACGCCCTTGCACTGCTCGCAGCGTCCGCCCGGCACGTTGAACGAGAAGTGGCCGGCCTTTATGCCCGCCACCCGGGCCCGGGTGGTCGCCGCCAGGAGCCGCCGGATCTCGTCGTACGCCTTTCACCGAGTTGCTTCGCGTGCTGCGGCCGATCGGGCTCTGGTCCACCAGGATCAGGTCGTCGATCTCGTCCCAGCCCTCGATCGAGTCGTGCCGGCCGACATCGCCGGCCCCGGCTCGCCCGGCCCGCCGCTGCCACTGGGCGTACAGAATGTCGTTGACCAGCGTACTCTTGCCGCTGCCGCTGACGCCGGTGACGCAGGTGAAGACGCCCAGGGGAATCTTCACGTCGATGTTCTTCAGGTTGTGCTGGCGAGCCCCCTTGATGTCGAGGAACCTGGTCGGCCGGCGATTGTAGGGGCTGATGGCCCGCCGCATGTGCTGCTTCAGGGCCCGGCCCGTGGGGCCGTCGGTCTGCTTGACCAACTCGTCGAAGGCGCCCTCGAACACGATCTCGCCTCCGGCCTCCCCGGCTCCGGGTCCGAGGTCCAGCAGGTGGTGGGCCCCCCGGATAATCTCCGGGTCGTGTTCCACGACGACCACCGTGTTGCCCTTGTCGATCAACTGGTAGAGAATCTGCAGCAGGCGGTTGCTGTCACGGGGATGCAGGCCCACCGTCGGTTCGTCCAGAACGTACAGCGTGCTGGTCAGGCTCGAACCCAGGGCGCCGGCCAGGTTGATCCGCTGGGCCTCGCCGCCGGAGAGCGTCCGCGTCTGGCGGTCCAGCGTCAGGTAGCCCAGCCCCACTTCGTCGAGGTAGCGCAGTCGGGCCCGGATCTCCCCGAGCAGGATGCGCGACTTCCGGCCCGCCTCGCCCGGCAGATCAACCCCCTCGAAGAAGGTCCGCAAATCCTTCACACACTGCCGGCAGACCTCTGAGATGGTCCTGCCGCCGACGCGGACGCAGAGGGCCTCGGGCCTGAGCCGCTCGCCGCCGCAGTTCCGGCAGATCGTGTAGCCGCGGTACCGGGCGATCATCACCCGCACGTGAACCTTGTAGCGCTTGGTCTCCAGCCACTGGAAGAATCCTCTGAGGCCGGGGAACTGATCGTCGCCCTCCCAGATCAGCCGCCGGGCCTGATCCGACAGGTCCTTGTAGGGGGCGTCGGTATTGATCTTGTGCCGCCGGCAGGCCCGCTTCAGCTCGCGCGACATGTCGTGGTAGGCCGGCGTGTTCCACGGGGCCACCGCCCCCTGGCCGATCGAAAGCATGGCCTCCGGCACGATCTTCGACTCGTCCAGTCCGCTGACGCGGCCGAAGCCCTCGCAGGTCGGGCAGGCCCCCAGGGCCGAGTTGAAACTGAACAGGTCGGGCTGCGGTTCGAGAAACTCCCGCCCGCACGATTCGCAGTTAAACCGCGTGTCGAAGGTCACGGCTTCGGCCTCGACGGGCCGCACCGTCGCTCGCCCGCGGCCCAGCTTGAAGGCGGTCTCCAGGGCCTCGGCCGCCCGGGCCCGGCCGTCTCGGCGACACTCGAAACGGTCGACCAGCACCTCGATCGGCGCCTTGCCCCGCCCCGGGTCGGCCTGGCCCGACGCGCCGGCCAGGTGTTCCAGGTGAACCTCCGCCAGGCGGCGCACCTGGCCGTCGACCAGCACGCGGACGAAGCCCGCCCTCTGCAGTTCGGCCTTCAGGCTGGCCAGGCGGCTCTGGCCTTCCACGGCGACCTGGGCGGTCACCAGCACGCGCCGGCCCTCGGCCAGGGTCAGCAGTTCCTCGACGGCCCGCCCGACGGTGAACCGCTCGACCGGCTTGTCGCAATCCGGGCAGATGGTCAGCCCGACGTTGGCGTACAGCAGTCGCAGGTAGTCGTTGATCTCGGTCGCCGTGCCGATCGTGCTGCGGGCGTTCTTGACACTGTTTCGCTGCTCCAATGGCCGGCAGTATGCCGCTGATGCGGTCCACGTCGGGACGGGCCATCCGCTCAAGGAACTGGCGGCTGTAGGCGCTCATGCTCTCGACGTAGCGCATCTGCCCCTCGGCATAAAGCGTGTCGAAGGCCAGGCTCGATTTGCCCGAACCGCTGACGCCCGTGACGACCGTCAGTCGGCGATGGGGAACTTCGGTGCTGATGTTCTTCAGGTTATGCGTCCGGGCGCCGACGATTTCGATGTGGCGGCCGTTCGGCGAGACGGTCCTGTGGGCCACCCGATCGGCAGGGGCCTTGGGCTTGCGGCCTTTGCCGGCCGGCTTGGTTTTCGACCCGCCGGGCGCCGGACCCGCAGATCTTGTCTTTCGCTTTGCCTTCTTTGAGGCCATGTGCTCTTCCTTGACCACCCCGGAACCCCCCACTTTAGCACGGCCCGCGTGCAGTGTCAACGAATCCCGCGCTTCCGGAAAACCCCTGGCCGGCGGCCCAGGGCAAAACAGAGTTGACCCTCTCTGATTTTCCGCTACTCTAGGCCTCAGTCTTGGCCACTCCTTTGTCCCCGATCGGAGTTGTGCATGAAGCCGTTTTCGCCCCCGCGCGCCTCGTGGCGATTTGTCGTTCTTGCTGTTGTTCTCGTTTCGCTGTTCGTCCTGCCGCTCTATTCTCAGGAAACCCTCAAGCCGTTTTCGCCCCCACGCTCCGGCCAGGCGGCTGCGACCGGGCCGGCGGACGGTCAGTCGGCCTTGCCCTGGTGGGGCTGGTCGCTGATACTGTTTGTCTTCTGTTTCGTCCTGGGGATCGTCGCCGTGATGGCCGGCATCGGCGGCGGCGTGCTCTATGTGCCGCTGGTGGCCGGTTTCTTTCCCTTCAACCTCGACTTTGTCCGGGCCACGGGACTGCTGATGGCCCTGTCCGGCGCCTTGGCGGCCGGGCCGGGGCTTTTCAAGAGGGGCCTGACGAACCTGCGGCTGGTGTTGCCCTGTGCCGTCTTCGCTTCGATGGGCGGGCTGGTTGGGGCGGTGGTCGGACTGAGAATGGACCCCCGGC
>JAACEH010000114.1 GCA_011682595.1 Anaerolineaceae bacterium | reverse complement strand
GCCATGCAACGGACCTGCCAAAACCCTTCTCCCAATATCAATGACGCCCTGCGGGGTCGGTTGTCTCTCTTGTGGGGGCGGGCCTTGTGCCCGCCCGCGAACCTGACTTCGGGTAGTCACAAAGCCTGCCCCTGCTGAACCTGCTGAAGCCCCAGCCCCAGCCAGCCCGACAGTTCCGCTATGTACTGCTCCAGGCGCGGGTCCGACGCCTCATTGACCTGCAGCTCAATGAAGCCGTCTTCGCAGAGCACCGTGTTCGGGAAGCTGGGGTCGTCGGGCACAAACCGCACCCGGCCCGGTTCCTGTTCGTAGACCACGCCGAGGCCCTCCAGCTTCGCGCGGACCTCCGACAGAATATACGTTCCATCGGTCACATAGCGCAGCGTCGCCATCCTTCACCCGATCTCCACCACCCAATCTCCACCGTGCCGGAACCGCCAAAATAGACCCACCCCCGCACCCGGTCAATCAAAAAACGGCCCTCCCCCGTTGCCGGGGTTGGCCGACCGTCGGCAATGCTCTTGACGCCGGCTGCAAAATCGTATGCCACCCTCAACCGAAGCGAAGCGGAGATTGCCGGTGCCGAATGGACGGGAATCCATTCCCCGGGCGCTCTGTGCGAAAGTGCCGGAATCCGTAGCCACACACACTCCAAGCCCTCAAGGGTTTTGCCGTTTGCGACGGCCGGGCGGGAAAGGTAGAATTGCCTTCCTGAGATGAAAGGGTGACCGTTTGACGCGCTTACCGACACGATTTCCGCCCGGCTCCATTCCCGTGGCACGCCGTCTGGCCGTCGCGATGGCTGCGCTTGCTCTGTCGGTCACGGCCGTTGCCGCTCAGGGCGCTGGTCTGGCCGACGAGGCGGCGGTCAACGCCTTCGCTTTCGCCGACGCCAGGACCGGCCTGGCCGTCGGCGAGGCGGGCCTGGTCCTCTCGACCACAGACGGCGGCCTCTCCTGGCGGCGGCTCAAGGCCAACACGACCGTCCCACTGCTGGCGGCGACCATGATCGACGCCCAAACGGCCTTCGTTGCCGGCGGCGGCAATCTCGGGGCGGGGATAGGCTCGGTGGGGCTGCTGCTGAAGACCACCGATGGCGGTCGTTCCTGGCTTCGGGTACCCGTCGCGGCGGCTCGATTCTGGGGCCTGACCGCTCGCGGCAAATCCCTGGCCGCCTGGGGCGAGGCCGGCCCCCGGAACCCCGGCGGCCTGGTGGTCAGCCACACCGCCGGCGACGCCGGCGCCACCTGGGGCAAGCCCGAGGGCGCGGTGACCTCGACGGTCCTGACCATGCGCTGGACCGCCGACGGCCGGGCCCTGCTTGTCACCGCCGACGGTGTGGCCTGGCGGTTGGAGAAGAACCGCATCACCCGCCTCCAAGGGCAGGCGCCGCCGGGCAGAATCACGGCCGCCCACATCTTCTCGCCGCGGCGCTGGATCGTCGCCCTGGAGTCGGGCCTTGTGGTGCGAACCGGCGACGCCGGCCAGTCGTGGCGGAGCGTCACGACCGACGGCCCGAGCGGCGGCACGGGCCTCCGCCACTTCGCGTTCCTGGACGGCGAGGAAGGTTGGTTCGTCGGCCGGGGGCCGGCCGGCATCCAGTTCACCGCAAACGGCGGCCTGAAGTGGTCGCGCGTCGGGCCGAGTCCGCCGGGCCCCTTAGGGGCCGCCCACTTCCGCGACGCCTGGAACGGTCTGGTCGCGGGGCCTTTCGGCAGCCTGTACCGCACGACCGACGGCGGCGGCTCGTGGAAATCGGTCCGCGGCGGTTCGCGCCGGGCGGCGTTGTGCATAGTCGAACCCTACGGCTCGGTCGGCGACTGGCCGCTGGTCAGCATGCTCAGCGGCGACCGCGGCTACCGCACCTTGATCTGGTCGGCCACCCGCCCGGTCGGCGAACCGTTGGTGGTGGCCGAACGGCGATTGCGCGATGCCGCCTGGGCCCTGGGCAGCGCCGAGGCCATGATCCTGGCCCTGGACGGCTCGGCGCGAATCGACGGCCCGCCCGGCTTTGATCCGGTCGGGGGCATGCCGCACCTGGCGTTTGCCCCCGCTGATCCCGGGCGAATGGCCGCAGTCGTCCGCGAGGTGGCCCGGCTGTGGAAGCCGGCGGTCGTCCTGGGTCCATCGCCCAAGAGCGGCGACGCCGAAGAGGCCTTCGTGGCCCGCTTCGTCGCCGAGGGCGCCCGGGCCCGCGTCGCCCGGCGGTGGGTCGCCGATCCGCTGAACCGTACGGCCGGCCGCCTGCCCGGCAGCCGGAGCGACTACCCGGTGGCGGTCAATCCCCTCTCGCCCAGCGAAACCTTCGGCGTCTATCACGGGGCCCGGGCCCGGATGGCCGCCCAACTGTTTCTGCGCCGCAGGTCGGTAATCGCCGAATCGCTGGGATACAAACGCATCGCCGCCGAGCGGCCCGACAGTTCGCCCATGGCCCTGCTGGAAGACCTGCACGCTGTGCCGGCCGCGGCGCGGCGCGACATCGGCCCGACCGCCGCATTCGCTCTTGGGCGACGCCTGGACTGGCAGCGAAAAGCCGCCGCGTTTTACCCGCAGTTCCGCATCGACCTGGACGACGGCAACTTTGCGGCCGCCCTGGGCGCTGCCGCCGAGTTTGCCGACAGCCAGAGTCCCTGGCAATTGGCCCAGATCTGTATGATGGACCTTGTCGCCGCGGCGGGCGCCACAGGTGATTTGCAGACGGCCGTCCGGGCCGCCGAAAGCGCAGGCGCCCTTAGCGGAGGATGGCCGCCGCGGCGCATCGAGGCCCTGCTCTTCCTGCTCGACGTGGCCGCCTGTCGTGAACTCGGCGGCGATCGGGCCGCGGCCGCACAACCCGTCTCGTCCCGGAACATGTCATGGTACGAATCGCTCTGGACCGAGTTGGGTCGGACGGCCCCGACGCTGCTGAAGCGGACGGACCTGCAGCACCAGTGGCTAAGGCAGGCCGAGAGCCGCGGCAAAGTCTCAAGCACAGACGACCTGGCAATGCGCAGCCGGATCGAACAATCGGCCGGGCCCGTCCTGCAACACCTGGTGGCCCTGGAGAACTGGAACAACGGCGGCCGCCGGGGCGACCCGCCGATTGTCGTTGTGCGCCTGCGGGCGAAACGCAGCGGCCGGGAAGAACCCTCACGAAAAAACGATCTCGACACCGACGGCGAATCCGAAAAATCCGACGAGAAAGCGGACGCAGGCGACGAGGGAGAAACGGTTCTGAGTTTCGGTCTTGGCCCCCTGCTGAAGGTTAAGGAAACCGCCCTGGGGTTGTACTTCGTCAGCAACCAGACCGCCGCCGCAGGGTGGTGGCTGACCATCGACACCGACGGCGACGGACGAACGCTGCTGGCCGAACCGCTGGCCGACAAGTCGCCGCCCTCGCAAGCGCTCATGCTGACCGCCGCCGCGCCGCTGTGGGTGCGCCGGCCGGGCCTCTGGACCCGGCGGACCAGGGGCGACCGCCTGGCCCTCGGGCTGAACTACGAGCGTCTCGGCGGCCGGCCGCCCAGGCGGACCGTCTGGCTGGTCACGCTTCGCAAGCAGGTCGTCGACGGCCTGCGCCCTGTGGTGATGCCGGCCATGAAAAACCACGGCTGCTTTGCCATTCTCTTCGACTGATCCGCCCCGTGTCCTCGTGAGTAACGGTCAGAGTCGCAGCAGTCTTTTGAAGTTGATCGCGGCGCAGGCTTCGATGACGGCCGGGCCGAGCGAGGGGGCCTTGGGGTCGGTGTCGGCGTCTTTGGGGACGACGGCCAGGATGGGCAGGTCGGTCTCGCGGGCCAGCTCGGCCGGGTTGGTTTCCTCGGCGATGCCGGCCGTGTCGGCGTCGAGGTTGTTGATGATGAGGCCGCGGACATCGAGCCCGCGGCCGCGGGCCGCCTCGACGGTCAGGACAGTGTGGTTGATGGTCCCCAGGCCGGGTCGCGTGACGACGACCAGGGGCAGGCCGAAATCGCAGGCCAGGTCCACGACCCGGTACTGGTCGGTGATGGGAACCATCAGGCCGCCGATGCCTTCGACCACCACGACCTGGTGAGCGGCGGCGATTTCTTCCCAGGACCGCCACAGCAGAGGGAAGTCAATGGCCAGTCCGGCTCGCCGGGCGGCCACGTTCGGGGCCAGAGGCTCGGCCAGGACGATCGGCGAGATGACGTGCAGCGGTTCGGGAACGTCGGCCACGTGGGCCAGGAACTCGGCGTCCTCGCTGACCAGTCCCTGGCGACGATGGCGGCCGCCGGTGGCGATAGGTTTCATGACACCGACGTCGTAACCGGCCCCTTTCATGGCCGCCGCCAGACCGGCTGCAACGACCGTCTTGCCGACCCCGGTGTCGGTCCCGGTAACGAAGATGCCTTTGGCCCGGGCCATCAGCCGGTCACCTCGCCAATGGCTGCCGCGGTGGTTTCGACCAGGGAATCGATTTCCTCGCTGGTGATCGACAGTGGCGGCATCAGGACGATCACGTCCCCCAGCGGCCGCAGGATAAGCCCGCGGGCCCGCGCGGCCCGGCAGACCTCCTGGCCGACGGCCTGCTCGTAAGGGTAGGCCTGCCTGGTTGCGGTGTCGGCCACCAGTTCGATGCCGACCATGAGTCCCTTCTGCCGCAGGTCGCCGACGTGGCCGAGCGAGCGCAGCTTGTCCAGGGCCCGGGCCATTCGCTCGATCTTCTCGGGCAGATGCTCGAGCACGCGGTCGCTCTGGAAAATGTCCAGGCCGGCCAGGGCGGCGACGGCGGCCAGGGCGTTGCCGGTGTAGGTGTGGCCGTGATAGAAGGTTCGCCGGGCCTCGCGCGGGGCCAGGAAGGCCTGGTATACGTGGTCGCGGGCCAGCGTCGCAGCCAGCGGCAGATAGCCGCCGGTGATGCCCTTGGCCAGGCACATCAGGTCGGGCACGACAAGTTCCTGCTGGCAGGCGAACATCGTCCCGGTGCGTCCGAAGCCGACGGCTACCTCGTCGGCGATCAGGAGACAGCCCGCGCGGCGGCAGGCCTCGCCCACACGCTTCAGGTAGCCCGGCGGGTGGACGATCATGCCGGCGGCGCCCTGGACGAGCGGCTCGATCACGAAGGCGGCAAGCTCCGAGGCCTGCTCATCGACGATGCGGTCCATCTCCTCGGCACAGGCCAGGTTGCAGGTCCGGCGTTCCAGGTTCAGCGGACAGCGGTAACAGTGCGGGGCCGGGACGCGATGGACGTCGAAGAGCAGCGGGCCGTATGCCTCGTGGAACAGGCCGATCCCGCCGACCGAGACGCTGCCGAGCGTGTCGCCGTGGTAGGCCTCGCCCAGGGCGACGAACCGTTTGCGGCGGGGCTCGGGGGCGGGCTTTTGAGACTGGTACTGGAAGGCGATCTTCAGCGCCGCTTCGACGGCGGTCGAACCGCTGTCGCTGTAGAAGACGTGGTTCAGGTCGCCGGGGGCGAGTTCGGTGAGCCGGCGGGCCAGTTCGATCGAGGGTGGACTGCCCAGCCCGAGCAAGGTGGTGTGTGCGACGCGGTCGAGTTGCTCGGAAATGGCCCGGTTGATTTCCGGGCGGCGATGGCCGTGCAGATTGCACCACAGGCTGGAGACGCCGTCGAAGTAGCGTCGCCCGTCGGAGTCGAAAAGGTAGTTGCCCTCGGCTTCGACAATCAGCAGCGGCTCGCGGTACTCGGCCATCTGCGTGAAGGGGTGCCAGAGGACCGTAGTGTCGAGGCGTCGCAGGCGGTCGGGAGTCTGCCCGTAGAGCGGATCGCCGGCCATGTCACTCTCCGAAAGTCAGCCGCACGGGATGGCCGATGCCGGCCCCGAGCACGTCGCGTGCCGAGCCGCGGTTGCGGCCGATCTCCAGCAGGCCGGAGCTGCCGACATAGGCCACCAGTTCGCCCAGATCGACGTCGGCGTAGGTGCGGCGAATGCCTTCGATCTTGTGACCGGAAATGCGGATGATCGCCCGGGCCCGTTCCTTCTCGGACTCCGGCAGCAGCCCCTCGCTGACGTTGGTCACCAGGTTGCCGAAGCGGTCGACCGAAACGATCTCGGCCCGGATGCCGTCCTCGACCGCCGTGGCTGAGGAGATGTCCAGGCGTACGATCGAATCGGCCTGCGGGCCGACTTCCTCAATGGGCACGCCTCGGGCCAGGTGGGCCGCCACGGGGGCGAAAACGTCGCGGCCGTGAAAGGTCGGCGAAACCTTGGGCACCATCAGTTCGGTGTTCTCGACCACAAAGACGCGGTCCGGGGCTCTTGAGGATGAACGACAGCAGGCCGTTGTCCGGAACGAGGAAAATGTAGCCGTTCATCTGGACGGCCAGGATCTGCCGTTTGCCGCCGACGCCGGGGTCGACGACGCCGATGTGGACCGTGCCCCGCGGAAAGTGTTTGTAGACGGCGTAGAGGGCGTAGCTTCCGGCCGCGATGTCGTGCTCCGGGATCGCGTGGGTGATGTCGACGATGTCGGCCTGCGGGCAGATGTCGAGAATCACGCCCTTCATCGCGGCGGGAAAAAACGATTCCTGACCGAAGTCGGTCAACAGGGTAATGGTCGCCATCGGAAGGTCTCCAGAAGAAAAGATACCTGTGCTTCGGGCAGAGTCTAGCATGCACCGGGCGGGCGGTCAATGGCCAGACCTTCAGTGGCCCAGGCAGCCGGGGGCCGCTATAATGTGGGCATGACCGATGGAGCAAAGAGAATCGTCGTGGCCATGAGCGGCGGGGTGGACTCGAGCGTAGCGGCCCTGCTGCTCAAGCAGCAGGGATTCGAGGTGACGGGGCTGTTCATGCGCTCGGGGCTCAGCAGCGAGGCCTCCGGGACGCGGACCTGTTGCAGCCTGGCCGACGCCCGGGACGCCCGCCGGGTGGCCGAGCAGATCGGGGCGGCGTTTTATGTGCTGAACTTCGCCGAGGAGTTCGACCGGCTGATCGACGATTTTGTGGCCGAGTATGGCTGCGGCCGCACGCCGAACCCGTGCATCATCTGCAATCGCGATCTGAAGTTCGGCCGGCTGATCGATTATGCCGACCAGATCGGGGCGGCCCGGGTGGCTACGGGCCACTATGCCCGGGTGGGCGAGTGCGGCGCGGCGAAGCGGCCCTGTGGCGCGGGGCCGATCCGCTGAAAGACCAGTCCTACGCCCTGTTCCCGATCGCCTACGAGCGACTGGGGCGGGTTGTGCTGCCGCTGGGTGGCCAGAGCAAGGCCGAGACCCGGCGGCTGGCTCGCAAGATGGGTCTGCTGGTTCGCGACAAAGAGGAAAGCCAGGACATCTGTTTCGTGGCCGGGGATTACGTGGACCTGATTCGCCGGCGGCGACCCGACCTGCTCCGGCCGGGAGCGATCGTCGATGAGGGCGGCAAGGAGGTCGGCCGCCATGAGGGGATTGCCGCCTTTACGATCGGCCAGCGGCGCGGCCTGGGCATCGCCTTCGGCCGGCCTCGCTACGTCGTGCGACTGAACGTCGCGACGGCGACTGTTGTGGTCGGGCCGAACGAGGAGCTGATGGCCCGCGGGCTGGTGGCCGAGAACGTCAACTGGCTGACCGGCCACGTCCCGGCCGATGGTTCGACCTTCGAGGCCGAGGTCAAGATTCGCTACCGCCACCGGGCGGCCCCGGCCGAGGTCCGCCTGGCGGGCGAACAGGTCGAGGTCCGCTTCCGCGAGCGGCAGCGGGCGGTCACACCGGGGCAGGCGGCCGTTTTCTACCAGGGCGACCGCGTGCTGGGCGGCGGCTGGATCGCCCGGGCACTCGGCGGCCAGGAGCGACGGCCTTGAGATCAGTCACGGTCATCCACAGCGGGGGCATCGGCGACTTTCTGCAGGTTCTGCCGACCCTGGAAGCAATTCGCGGCAAGTGGCCCGAGGCCGAGGCGACCATTGTCGGCCACCGGCAGCGCGGCGAGCTTGCGCGGCTCGGCGGCCTGGCCGAAGGCGTCGTCGAGCTCGAAACCTGCGGCTGTCATCACCTGTTCGTCGGCGGCGCCTCGTGCGACTCGGTCTGCGACTCTTTGCGGGACGCCGAGCTGATTCTGAACTTCCTGCCGCAAGAGACTTTCAGCGAGAACCTCGAGCGCCTGACCTCGGCCCGGGTGCTCAGCCTGCGGAGTTTTCCGGCGCCCGGCGACGGCGCCATTCCGGCAGCGCAGTTCGTTTACGATCAAGTGGCCTCCGAGCTCGACCTTCCACCGGCCAGGGCCGTCCCGCGACTCACGCTGCCGAACGGACCGCGGGAAACAGAGGCGGCCGCAATGATCCATCCCGGCAGCGGCAGCCAAAGTAAGAACTGGCCGCTCAATCGATTTCGGCGGCTGGCCGACCGCCTGATCGGGAGGGGCTTACAGGTAACCTGGATCGTCGGCCCCGCGGAAACCGAGTCGTCGGAGTTCGCCGACCTGGCGCCAGAGGAGAACCGCGCGGTCTGCCCTGCCCTGACCGACCTGGCGACGATGCTCTCGGCCGCCCGACTCTACGTGGGCAACGACAGCGGCATCACCCACCTGGCCGCGGCGGTCGGGGCGCCGACGGTGGCCCTGTTCGGTCCCAGCAACGCGGCCGTCTGGGCGCCGCGCGGGGCCAACGTGCGGACCATCGTTTCCCCAACCGGCCGGGTAGCCGATATCCCCCTGGCGGATGTTGCCGCCGCCGCTGAGAAAGCGCTGGTGTCTCCGGCGACTCCTTCCGATGACAGGTGAATCCCGTAGTTTTGGGCAGGGGGCAGAATCAAGTCCGCCGCCGCAGTGGACGATAATAGCAAATGAGTTACAGGGTGTAAACATTACCGGCCGTCGGATTCATCCCTTGGCTAAGGACGCTTTTGGGACTAAACTAGAGGTGGAAAGGGCTCACCAGAAAACAGGGGCAGGAGCGCTTCGGCGGCGGAGGAGTCGACCAATAAAAAAAGAAGGGCCTCATGCCAAAAGGCGTCAGACGCCAGTAACAGAGGCCCTTGCGCTGGGATGGGCAGGATTTATGCACAGGGGCAGATGTATTGAACCACACCCGCCGCCGGTGGTGCAATTATGTCCTGTAAGTTGCTCGTATGCAAGCCGTTTTTGCGGAAAGCTGAGGGCGGATTGCGAACAGACGAAAACAAGCTCGCTTTACCCATTGCGGGCCAAGATGTTGCACTTTGCCGGCCCGTTTGAAGGTTTTTTTGAGAAGAATCTGGCGAAATCCCCGCACAGCGGGACTTGTGTCAACCGGTTGTCAGAACCCCCAAGGAGGTCCAAATGGCGCCATCATCAACCAAAAATCGAGGCATGATTCCGTTACCGCGGCCCTATGTCATGGCCCGGGTTCTCCAGGTGGCGGCCGTCCTCTGGCTCTTTCTGGCTGTGGCGGGGATTGTCTGTCTGTGGTCCCTGGCGGATTCCCAGACAACCTCGGTGAAACTGCTGCACAGCATCGCAGCCGCCCTCGCGGGTCTGACCGTTTCCGGGCTTCTGCTGGCCCTGGCGATGATCGTTCGCTACAACTACAATACGGCGATAAACATCCGCCTGGCCGAGCGGCGGCACCTGTCGCGCGAGAGCGGCAGCGGGGCCGATCTCGGCGCCGGGATCACCAGGGCTGAGGTTGGGCGGGTCGTTTCGCTGTTGCGCGAAATCAACGAGAACACGTTGCTGGACGACCAGGAGAAGGTCCACAAACGGACCCGGCTGGCCCAGGCACGCTGCGAACAGATGAAGGTCGAAATCGATCAGCTCATCAGGGCCACCAAGTGGCCGGCCGCCCGCGCATTGCTCGAGGAGTTCCAGGCCTGCTACCCCGACAACAAGGAGGCCCGGCGTCTGGCCGACCAGTTGGCCACGGCCGTCAAGGAACACCGCGACGTCGACGTCATGAGCACCAGCGAGCAGATTCGCTCCTACATGACACTGGGACTGTGGGACAAGGCCCGCTTGGCCTCCGGGCAACTGTCCGCAAAATACCCCGACGACCCTGAAGCCCGGAAGATGCAGAAGGTGATCCTGCTGGAAGAGCAGGAACACCAGAAAGAGGACCGCCTGCGACTGTATCGTGAGATCGAGCACCTGGTCAACCGCAAGCACTACCGCGATGCCAGGAAGACCGCCCAGGTGCTACTGGACCGCTACGCCGACAGCCCGGAGGCGGCCACACTGCGCGGCCAGATGGACGAACTGAGGCGGAACGCCGACATCGAGACGCGCCGCGAGATGGAGGCTCAGATCATTGAATATACCACGCAGAACCGGCACAAGGAGGCCTACGAACTGGCGGCCATGCTCATGGAGCAGTACCCCGAATCGCCCCAGGCCATCGCCCTGGCCGACACGATCGACCGGCTGCGCGAGAAAGCGGGCATCAACTGATCGGGCGGGCAGCCTGCGACCTCACTCACAACAAACGCACCCGGCGACGGTTTGCCTGCCGGGTGCGTTTGTTCTTGGAATCGCGTCGGCCGGTGATCGCCGCAAGGCCGCTCACTCGGCGGCCGGACCGTTAATCTGACGCTCGAACTGTGCCTGGAACCTGGCGAACCGTCGCTGCATGACATCGCCCAAGAAAGTCTTGATCTGCGTCTTTTCCTGTTCGCTTGAGTTCTCGCCGATCATGCCCATGAACTCCTGCCACATCCGCCGCTGATTCCGCGGCTGGGCGGGCAACCCCGCCGCCTGGCGGTCGGCCTCGGCCTCGCGGCGAAGTTTCTCCAGGGCTCCCCGCAGATAGTCATCGCGCTGCTCGTCGGGGTGCTCATAATAACCGTCGATAATCTTCAGCATCTGTTCCTTGCGCTTCAGGAAGTTCGCCTCCAGGTAGGCCCGGTCCGCCTCAAAACCGTCGTCTTCGGCGGCCGCCTTGGCCAGTTCCTCGGCCGACTTGCGAGCCTTCTCCTCGAGAATCTCCTCCAGCGTCCGCTTGTCGCCTTCGGGCGGTTTGGCTTCGGCAGGCTGGCCCGAATCTTTTCCCTCTTCGGCAACCGGCTCATTCACCGTTTCCGCCGGCCCACTGTCCGGCTCGGACGGTTCGGACACCGGCGGCAGATCCGGTTTGGCATCGGCGGAGGCGACCGCCGGCGGTGGCGGGGTTTGATCGCGGCGCAGCAATCCCATGGCGCCCCAGCCTGCGGCTATCAGGATCAACATACCCAACGCGCCGACCAACATGAAGCCCAGCGGGCCGAGTTTACTGGCGCCTGTGTTCATGACAATGCCTCCATCAGGAAAGCCGCCCGACCGGCCAAGAGTGCCTCACTGGTATTCCAACGCCGCCGGGCGACGATTATTACCGAGAGTCGCACCCAAAGGCCAAGAAGCCGCCCCGGACGAATCTGTCTCTTGTCCATTAGTTTCTCAAAGCGGCCAATTGAGACTTCGGCCTGCGGTTTTCGGTAAAGTCACAAGCAGTTTCGGCCGATATGGGCCAAGCGACGAAAAAGTCCGTTCTGCGGGCTGTATACCACATCTGTTCATCCGTTTGACTGGAACACAAGATGTTGCAACGTCTCACTATTGGCGATGTTGTGCGACTGTTTATTGCCGGAGCCGCCCTGGTCTTGGCCTTTTCGGCCAATGCCATCATCAACGGTTTCTGACGGCAGTCGTCCAACCGCCGCAGGCGACACCAGAAAAACAAGGACCGGGGGCCGAACCAAGGAGGAAGCCCGCAGCAAATCAGTTGTCCGCGGGCTCCTTCTTTTGAGACGACACCTCCGGCAATTCCTTCAACCCACGCCCAGCCGTCCCCGGGAAACCGAACCGCCTCTCCAAGGTCACCGCCCTTTCGAACCACAGCCGGGCCTTGCTCACCTGCCCCTCGGCCACGGCGGACTGGGCCGACTTGCATAACCCCTGCCAGCGCTTTCGCCGCCTGGCCAACAGCTTGTTCTGCAGACCGCGGACGAAATTGAAGGCCACCTCCGGGCGACTGTCGTGCCCCGAGTTGGGCAGCCGCTCGACGTTGAAGTTCGCGAATCTGTGCCTCTTGAAGAACTCTTCCGCGGCCGCGGTTTCATCCAGCACCACCTTCAGGTCC
>JAACEH010000113.1 GCA_011682595.1 Anaerolineaceae bacterium | reverse complement strand
GATCTCGAAGGATTTCACCCTGCCGCCGAACCAGGCGACCGGACAGTTTCCGGCCATCCTGATCGATTTTGTCCAGCGTTTGCCGGACGCCGGCACCATCGGCACAATTCACATCAGCGGCGAGTCGATCGCCAACGCCACGGGTGCGGACTGGACCGGCTTTCACTGGGGGGTCATGGACCACGGCAACGTGTGGTTCGACGTGGCCGCCTCGACCGTCTTCGGCATTCAGCCGTCGCCGGGGTTCCAGTCGCAGCACTGGACCAGGCGGGTGCTCGCCCCGAACGCCGCCGACGCGTTGGACGTTTTCGCCGGCCTGGTGACCGACGGCACAAGCTACCTGCCGGGTGAGCGCACCTACAACTCGGGGGATGGCCGGGCGGCACGGACGAGGTAAACGTGCCGCTCAACGGTGGCGAGGTTCTGCCGAAAGGCGGCGCCTGGCCACCGTTTTTTTGCGGCCCGATGGTTCGCCGATTCGCCGCTTCGCCGGCCGCCACCTTGTCGAGGCGGTCAGTAGACGCGGACTTCGTAGACCTCCGCTCGCGGGCTGCCGTTGGTCGCCTCGGCAACCAGGCGCAGCCGATCCGCGCGGACCGCTCTTTCCAGATCGATGGCCACCATGCGGCGGTGATTGTCGCGAACCCGGGCCAGGCGCTTTCGCCGGCCGTCGATGCGGGCATAAAGCGAAAAGTCCTTGAGGATGGTCGGCACCGCCCGGAACGGATAGTCCATCAGCATGGTCGGAATCTGCATGTCCGGATCGTGCGACAGGTAGAGCTGCACCCGGCGAATCCTTCTTGGCTGCGGCCACGACAACTCCAGCCAGGGCTTCCGCTTCCCGCCGACGCGCTGGCCGGCGACCCAGAGGTTGGGCATGATGTACGGCCGCGCGTAACCGTTGATCACGTTCGCCGCCGCGTAGACCGGCTGGCCGGGGCTGATGCGAAAGGCGAACAGGTCCAGCCGCGGGTTTGGCCACCCCTGGCGATTGCCGCGAGAGGAAAGAACTCCGCTGAACCTCTGTCGCGATCCGTGCAGGGCCAGACGGCGGTTCTTCTTGACCACGAACCACAGGTTGGTCGGCTCGTCCAAGGCCAGGTCCACCGGGACGGTCACCCACTGGCGGCGGCCCCCGGGCACCCGGACGCGCCGCCTGGCCAGCAGTTCCTTGGCGAAATAGTGGTGCCGCGTCGGGGCGAAATCGTTGCGGCGAATCTCCACGGTCATGGTCGTCGCCGCCGAAGCGTCGACCAGCAGTTGCACCCTTTTGACCTCGGGCGTCACCACGGGCACCATCAGCCACTCGTCCCACGTTCCGGCGCGGGTCGGCTCGGCCTTGGCCTCGGCCGCCGCGCCGCGAATCACCAACTCGCTCGAGGCGGTCACCGTCGCCGAACGGGCCAGGTCCCGGGCCTCGCGATTGGCGAGGCCGATAATGTGCTGGTCGTCGCCCAGCAGCGTCTGCTGGAACCGTTCGAGCAACCGGCTGTCGCCTGCAAGCCGGGCCGGCAGAAACTTGCCCCGCAGGCACATCGCCGCCGCGGTCCCGGCCGCCTGGCCGCAGACGGCGCCCGTGCCCATCAGACGAATCGACCCGAAGGCCACGTTGCTGGCGCTGATGTTGCGGCCGGCCATCAACAGGTTCTCGACGTTTCGCGAGAACAGGCAGCGCAAGGGAATGTTGTACGGGCCGGGCAGGGTGATGTGCCGTGAGGGCGGCTGGCTGCTGAAGAAGCCGCGCGGCGGATGATGGTCGATCGTCCAGCCGCCGGTGGCGCAGGCGTCGGGAAAGTCGGGCTGACTGAACAGGTCCTGCTCGGTCAGGATGTGCGGGCCCATCAGGCGGTAACTCTCGCGCTTGCCCGGCACCGCGCCGACCCACTCCAGGTCGAGGTTCCGCGCTTCGGGGAAGCGGCCCGAATTCTTGATGTGGTCCCACAGGCCATAGATGATGGCGGTCAGCTTGCCCTTGATCGCGGCCGAGTCGTGCACCGTGTCCAGTTCGCCGCCCCACTCGACCCACCACAGCCGGCAGCCCTGGATTGTCCCGTCAAATCCTCCCTTGCGGATTCGCGGCGTGCCCGACACGTCGATCGCGAAGTCGGGCCTGACGAACGGCACCGGCCGGCCCATGTCCTTCGAGTAAAAGTAGAGCGACGCCCCCAGGCACCTCGGGTCGGCCTTGGCCGGGGCCGTCGGCTCCCCGAACTCCTGGCGGCCTTCTTTGCCGAGTCGATAGTCCGCCCCGGCCAGGATGCCGACGATCGAATCGCCCGAGGCGTCCAGCACCAGCGGCGCCACGATCTCGTACCGCGTCTGACTCGTCGCGCAGAACGCCCCCAGCGAGCGGACGCGACGCCGTGTCCTGGGGCCGTCGGCCTTCACCGCATCGACCGCCGTGTCCAGCAGCAGCGTGATGTTCGGCTGGCCGGTCACCAGTTCCAGAAGAATCGCGTCCCACACCGGCGGGCTGCAATGCGGGTTGCGGTGCAGTTGCTCCAGGAGGATCTCGTTGAGGATGCCGCCCTCGCGAGCGAAACGGTTGATCGTGTGGCCCTGGGCCCCGCCGACCCAGACGCGGACCTCGCTGGAGGCGTTGCCGCCCAGCACCGGCCGGTCCTGGACCAGGACCACCTTTGCCCCGTGCCGCGCCGCGGCGACGGCCCCGACCAGCCCGGCCATCCCGCCGCCGGCGACCACGAGGTCGGTCCTGATCTTCACCGTTCGCATGACAAACTCTCCGTTAGACATTGGGTGCGTGCCGTCCCTTCAATCACTGCGGCGGGTCGCCCCAGTCGGGGACCTTCAGCAGTTCGCCTCCGGCCAGGGCCGACTTGTGGGCCATCACGCCGGGGGCAAAGTATCGCGCCGCTTCCCAGATGTTGACCGCCGGCAGACGATCCTGGTGCACCGACTCCACGAACTCGTGCACCAGGTAGGGGTGGCTGCCCCCGTGGCCGCCGTAGAGGTTGTGCGGCAGCGAACCTCCCATGGCCTTCTCGACTTCCGCCGGCAGAGGGTCGCGCATCTGGTCTGTGGTCAGCTCCGTGACCCCCTCGGTCGTCAGCCACCGGGCCGGGCTCCCTTCAGGAGGCAGCGAAACCAGCGACGCCTCGGTCCCCCAGACGCTGAGGTTCTCGAAGTTTACGTGGCCGATCTTCCGGTACTCGTGAATCTCGCACGTGGCGCCATTGCTCATCCGAAACAGCGCCGTCTCGTTGCCGAACTCGTTGCCGCTGACCGTGTCGGCGCGATGCCAGTCGTCGCCCGGTGTCTTGTGGCCGAAGGCGGCAACCTCGGTCATGTGAGCGCCCATCACCGACACCGGCCCGGCCATGCTGTGCGTCGGGTAGTGCATCGGAACGTTGCCGCTGAGTTTCATGTTCCAACTCTTTCCGTGTCGCCGCATGGCCACTTCGCGCAGATTGCTCACCGGCGTGTCGACGTCGTGCAGGTAACAACCGTGGGCGTGGACGAAATGGCCGAAGGCTCCCCGGGCGGCCATCTTCCGGCCGTACATCGCCTCGGCGTGGTAGTAGGACGTTTCGCCCATCATGTAGTGCCGCCCGGTCCGCTTCACGGTGTCGACGAGCTTGTCGCACCACTGGAGCATCTCGTCGCCGCCGGGCAGGCTGATGATCGGCACGGCGCTGTAGACGTGTTTGCCCGCTTCAAGCGCCTGGACGGCTTGCGGCGCATGAAGCCACGGCTGGGTGATAATCACCAGGGCGTCCAGGTCGCTGCGGCAGATGGCCTCCAGCGAGTCATAGGTCTCGGCGATCTTATGCGCCGCGGCGCTCTTGCTCAGGTTGTCCGAATTTGTGTCACACAGCGCGATGCGGTCAACCAGCGGATGATCGCGAAACAGGGGTATGAAGGCCTGGGCGAACCGGCCGCAGCCCACCATCCCGATGCTGATACCCATTAGACGCTCCTTTCACCCTGGTTTGTGCGGGCACCCGACCGTGTTGGCCGCGGCCCGTGTCAGGTTATCCTACCCGTCGCCCGGGCGCTGTCAAGTGCAGCCCCGGCAGCATCCTACTTTTCGGTCTTGAGCAATTCGGCGAGTTTCTCGCGGAGGGCCCGCAAGGCCTTGCCGCGGTGGCTGATGGCGTGCTTGGCGGCGGGGGACAGTTGGGCCATGGTGCAGCCGTGGTCGGGGACGTAGAAGTAGGGGTCGTAACCAAAGCCGCCGTCGCCCGCCGGCTGGTCCGTGATCAGACCCGAGCAGGTTCCCTCGGCCGCCAGCAGCACCCCTTCGGGCGAAGCCAGCGCAGCCACGCAAACGTAGCGAGCCTGCCACTTGTCGCGCGGCACCGCGGCGAGTTCGTCCATCAGCTTGCGATTGTTCGCCTGGTCGTCACCGTCACGGCCGCCCCAGCGGGCCGAGTAGATGCCGGGCCGGTCTCCCAGGGCGGGGACCTCCAGGCCGCTGTCGTCGGCCAGGCACCAGTGGCCGGTCGCCCGGGCGTAGGCCAGGGCCTTCTGGCGAGAGTTTTCGCTGAAGGTCGAACCTGTTTCCTCATGTGTCGCCAGACAGTCAAAGTCCGACAGCGGCACAACCTCCAGCGGCAGACCGGCCAGGAGCTGGCGCATCTCGCGGCACTTCTTCCGGTTGCGGGTTCCGACGACCAGGATTCGGGGAGCCGGGCACATGGGCGTATCTTCTTCAGTCTTTTGCGGCACGGGCGGTTGCGGCCGGGACCGCCGGTCTTACGGGGTTCGTTTCGGGATGGCCGTCACGGCGCTGAAAACGAAATGGCTGTACGACTCGACGCGTCGCCCTTTGGCCTTGGCCCGGGCCTCGGCCTCTCTGACTTCGCGGCCTTCTTTTTCGGTGAAGAGGTGACCGTCGAGGTTCTGTCGCGGCAGGGCTCGCAGGATGCCGTTGACCTGCCCAGAGACGATCTTCGGCGGATTCATCGGGTCGGACATGCGGTGCCAGTCGTCGAAGATTGTGTTGTCGAACAGGCCCACAGTCACGTGGCTCCAGGCCGGCCCGTGGAAGACGTAGGCCTCGAACCCTTTGCGGCGGAGCTGCTCGGCGTACTCGGTCGCCGCGTGCTTGCGGCCGTAGAGGTTGAAACTTCCGACGCGGACCGTGTAGCGTTTCGGCAGGGCTTTCCTTTCGGCGCCGGCCCGATTGGCTCGCTCGGCCGACTCGACCAGGTCGTACCGCGACCTGGGCGTCGTCTCGGGCAGCAGGACCGACAGAACCCGCAGGTTCGACCCGAAGATCGTCCGGCCCTGCGAGTCGCGCACCGAGGCCAGCAATCTCTTGTCCTTGAGGTAGGTCCTGGCCTTGCGATTGTCGTCATAGAGCCCGTAACACAGGAACGCCTCGTCCTCGTCGGCGATGACGAACGCCTTGGGCAGCCCCTTCTCGATCATCTCCCGGCGCACCCGCTCGGCGTCGTTGCCGGCCAACGGGCCGGTGTACTCGATCAGCAGAAACGTCCGCGGCGGCTCCTGGCCGATAAAACGATCGAAGTTCCCGTAATCCTGCTTGATGCCGCCACAACCCTGCAAGGCCAGGCCAGCCAAGGCGACAAACAAGACCATCCATTTCCGGCATTTCCGGCGTTTCCGGCATTTCTGGTTAGGGGCCGTCATGGCCGAACCTCCCTGTGCCGATTCGCTAAATGAAAATGAAAAGCCAGGTGCCACGGTCTGGCTGTGCCAGGCCGTGATCATACATCGCGAACTCTCTTATGGCCAGGCAAGCGTGGACCATGCCACCCCGGCCTGGGCACACCCGAGCGTGAACTGCTCTAAACGAAGAACGAAAAGCGAAAAGCCAGCGCCGCCAAATCATCTGCTGCGACGGGCCGGGTCGCACCTGGCATTCTACGGTCGCCCGCGGAGTTCGTCCCGACAAAAGCTCCTTATCGCCGGTCGGGCCAGGGCGCCGACGCCGGCAGGGCCTTCTTCTGAAGCATCGCCAGGCGGCGGCAACCCTTGCCGGCCAGGTCGAGCAGCCGTTGCAGGTCCTCGGGGCCGAAGGTGTGCTCTTCGCCGGTGGCCTGAATCTCGATGAAGCGGCCGCCGGCGGTCATGACCACGTTCATGTCGACCTGGGCCCGGGCATCCTCGACATATTCCAGGTCCAGCAGAGCCCGGCCGTCAACCAGGCCGACGCTGGTGGCCATGGCCACGTCAACCAGCGGCCACTGGCCGCGGACCGGCAGCATCTTTCGCCGCCGGACGAGGGCCGAGGCCAGGGCTACGTAGGCCCCGGTGATCGAGGCGGTCCGCGTGCCGCCGTCGGCCTGCAGAACGTCGCAGTCCACCGTGCAGGTCAGCCCGTCGAGCCGCCCCA
>JAACEH010000112.1 GCA_011682595.1 Anaerolineaceae bacterium | reverse complement strand
CGTGTGTTGCTCCCCCCCGTCCCCCGCCTGCCACCACAGGCTCTCCCGGCGTCCTCCGGCTGCTGATTTTCGGGAACCGGATTCACCAAGCGTTCATCTTCGCTGCGGCACAATACCGGCGATGAATGTGCTTTGCGAGCGCCGGCCGGGTTCAGGCCAACCTCATGGTGCTCTGAGACGCTGGACGGCGGTGCGGGGAGGGCATACGATGCGGATTATTGTCCTGGTTGGCCTGGTCATACTGGGTGCCTGGGGAGGGTGGGCGGTGTACTCCCACAACCGCCCGGTGCATCATTTCGGCGTCGTCCAGCCCCGGGCTCTCTACCGCGGCGGGCAACCGGACTACACCGCCTTGGGGGAGATTGTCGACGGCTATGGCATCCGAACCGTCGTCAATTTGCGAGGCCCCGAACCCGCGCAGGACTGGTACGCCACGGAGCGCCGGTTCTGCGACGATCACGGGCTGAAGATGGTCGACATTGACATAGATGACATTGCGAACATTCGGAGCAACGTCCGGAAGTTTCTGGACGTCGCCACCGATGCGGGCAACCAGCCGGTGTTCACTCATTGTGAGGCCGGCAGCGCCCGTACGGGATTCGCCGTGGCGGCGTACCGCATCGTCGCCCAGGGCTGGAGCTGCGAGAAGGCCCTGGACGACGCCCGGCGATTCAATTTCAAGCCCGAGGTCCACTCGAACCCCAGGTACGTCGAGGTGCTCCGGGAACTGGCCGCCGGCAGGTCAAGAATATCTCAAAACTAGAAGCCCTCCCAAAACCCGCTTCGAAGCCGAGAGAGCGCCCCTTCGCTGTCTCGGCAAGGTCGGCGCCCAAGAGCAGGTGACTGAACTCTTCGGCGTGAGTGGCGCGTGGCTTGGTTCGTCTTCACCGGCATGTGTCTTCACCGGCGAGCTTGAAATGCCATCGTGAAGTCCTATAATACGGAACTCGCAGGTGCACTTGTGGCGTCTGGAACCAGGTGCGTTGAATGGCCGTTGACAGCAGGAGCTTTGTGATGGCAAAGAAGGTTGTGGTCGTCGGGGCAACCGGCGCCGTGGGCGAGAATTTCATCAGCATTCTCCAGCAGCGCGACTTCCCGCTCTCCGAGATCAAGTTCGTGGCCTCCGAGCGAAGCGCCGGGGGCAAGGTCGCCTTCAAGGGCCGCCGGTACGAGATCGAGGCCCTGAGCGAGACGACGTTCGACGGCGGATGGGAGATCGCCCTGTTCTCGATCCCGAAGTCCCTGAGCCTGAAGTTCGCCCCCCTTGCCGCCGCAAAGGGCTGCACGGTCATCGACAACTCGAACGCCTTCCGCATGGCGCCGGACGTGCCGCTGGTGGTTCCCGAAGTCAACCCCGACGACGTGGCCGACGCCCCGCGGGGCATCATCGCCAACCCCAACTGCTCGACCATCGGCATGGTCGTGGCCGTCAATCCGCTGCACCGGGCCCGCGTGGTCAGGCGCCTGGTCATTACGACCATGCAGAGCGTCAGCGGGGTGGGGCTGAAGGCCATCGAGGAGACCAGGGCCGAGTCTCTGGCCATTCTCGAGGGCCGCCCGTACGAGCGGTCGATCTTCCCGCACCAGATCGCCTTCAACGTTCTGCCCCAGATTCCGCAGGCCGACGCGTTCCTGGACAACGGCTACACCACCGAGGAGATGAAGCTGCTCGAGGAAACGCGGAAGATCATGCATGCCGACTCGATCCGCGTGACCATGACCTGCACGCGGGTGCCGGTTTTCTATGGCCATTCGGAGGCCATCAACATCGAGTTCGAGCAGCCCTGCAGCGCCGAGGAGGCCCGGGAGATTCTCCGCGAGGCGCCGGGGGTGACGGTGCTCGACGACCCGGCCAGGCAACAGTACCCGCTGGCGGCCACGGTGGCCGGCCAGGACGACACCTTCGTGGGCCGGGTTCGCCAGGACGAGTCGATCGACGGCAATCGCGGCATTAACCTCTGGCTGGTCTCCGACAACCTCCGCAAGGGGGCAGCCCTGAACGCGATTCAGATCGCCGAGACCCTGATCGAGAAGGGGTTGTAGCTCCAGCGGCTCCCCTTGCGTTCGTGGGGGGGGGCATGTATATGCCGCTACGAACTCCCGGATCGGTCTCCCCGCCTCAAGGCCGGGCCTCGGGCGAGCAAAACAGAAAATTCTCTGCGTCCTCTGGCGTCTGTACCGGTGTTGAATATATCAGGGCGAGCCGGCCCCTGCCCCGGCGTTCGGATTGACACCAGGAGGCCGGTCATATAAGCTTTATGTGCGGTTCAGTTGTTAGCACGAACGAGGTCGTCTTCAGGCGAGGAAATCAGACATGCCAAAGCACTGTCGCTGCGTAGCCATCATCTTTCTGGCGGCGACGGCTCTGGGCGTTGTGCCCGGCGCGGTCCAGGGCCAGGGCCTGAAGCTGAAGTTCGTCACGACCAACAAGGACGTTGACGAGGCGACCAAGCGGCTGAGAGATTTTCTGTGGGTCCGCCAGCTCGACGACGGTTCGTGGACCGACGTGACCGGGGCCCACTACCAGCGGCGGGTCGGCTGGACGACTGCCCTGGTGTCGCTGGCCATGCTGGAGTCGGGCGTCAAGCTCAACCGGCCGGAGATGGAGAAGGCCCTGGAGGCCCTTATGGCCGCCGAGATGAAAGACTCGATCAGCCGCGCCACCCGGGCCATGGCCCTGTGCGTTGCTTACCGCGCGGCGAAGCGAAGGGAGTGGGAGGTCCAGATTGTAAAGGACCTGGAGTGGCTGACGCAGAAGTTGCCGCAAAACGGCGCCTGGGGCTACAAGGGGGCGGACCGAGACGGCAACAACATGGCCTCGCAGTTCGGGCTGCTGGCCCTGTGGGAGGCGGAGTTGGCGGGCTTCGACGGCAAGCGCAAGTTCTCCAGGACCGCAGCCGATAAGAAAGACAAGAAGAGCAAGAAGGACAGGCAGGACAAGAAAGACGGGCAGGAGGCGTTCAACCCGGCGCGGGCCTGGCCGATGGTCCTCAGGAACCTGAAGCGGGCCTGGCCGCAGATCGAGCGGCAGTGGGTTCGCCGCCAACGGGCGGACCACGGCTGGACCTTTTCGGCTGTGGCCGGCCCGGACGTCCAGAGCACGATGGTCATGACCGCGGCCGGTGTGTCGAGCCTGTACATCGTCCTGGACAAGGTCTACGCTCCGAAGATGTTCCCCGGCAAGCCGCGCCCCAAGACCAAGGTCTTTGACGGCATCGACACGGGAATGGCCTGGCTGGCCTCGCGGCTCAAGCCGGGCTTCGCCAAGGACGGCTATCTGTCGTTCGGCATTCAGCGGATCGCCGCGGCCGGCGGGCACAAGTACATCGGGCAACACGACTGGTTCCGCCTGGGCGTCAGGGAACTGATGGACATCACGACCAACTGCCGGGCCAACTGCAAGGGGCCGTATGGTCCGGACGTCGAGGCGGCAATGTACCTGTTGTTCCTGTCGCGAGGGCGGGTGCCGATAACCTTCAACAAGCTCCAGCGGCCGGGCACCGACTGGGACTGTGCTCCGCGTGATGTGGCCAACCTGACACGGTTCCTGAACAGGGAACTGGAGCAGCGGATGAACTGGCAGATCGTGGACGTCAACCGGCCGGTGGCCGAGTTCCTCGACGCCCCGGTGTTGCTGATCAATGGCATCAAGCCCCTGGCTATGAAGGACGAGATTATCCGCAAGATCCGCGAGTACGTCAATCGCGGCGGTTTCGTTCTCGGCGAGGCAACGACCTCCAGCCGGGCCTTCGCCGAGAGTTTCAAGAAGATGATGGTCAAGGCGTTTCCCGAAGGGACCGAGCAAGGGGCCAAGTACTACCGATGGCACGAGGTGCCGCGGGAACATCCCCTTCTGGACACGATGACCGACCGGGATCTGCGGAAGCTGGGCACCATCTGGGCCATGGACAGTCCGATTCGCACGGTGGCGGTCCTCTTGCCGCGCGACCAGGCCACGGCCTGGCAGCAGATGGATGTGGCCAAGAACCGGCACTCGTTCACCATGGGGCGAAACATCCTGCTCTACGCCACGGCCGGTGAACAGCTCAAGACCCGGCTTCGCCCCGTTTACGCCGGCCGCACCATCACCGCCAAGACGGCACGCAAGGTTGCCGCACTGAGCACCACCGGCCGGTGGCTGGGTGAGCCTTATGTGATCGAGCGGCTCAGCGACAAGCTGGCCCGGGACGCGATGATCATGGTCGAGGCGGCGCCGGCTCATGCCCCGGGGGAACTGGACCCGAGAGAAACGCCGATGATCTGGGTGTACGGCCATGGGACGATCGGCCTCGGCGAGGGCCGGATTCAATCGTTGAGGCGGTACGTGCAGAAAGGCGGCCTGGTAGCCTTCAGCGCGAACAAGGGCGACAAGGTTTTCGCCAAGGCGGCCGAGGCGCTGGCCCTGAAGATTCTGCCGGACGCCCTGCCCGCGGCGCTGGGGCCGACCGACCCGATCATGACCGGACTGGTCTACCGCGAACGCGGCAAGCCGCTGACGAATCCCAAGTTCCGGGCCATGAGGTTGGCCAGGGACAGAAAGGTCCGGCTGACCGGCTACCGCCAGGACGGACGGATCGGCGTGATTGTCAGTCCGTACGATGTTTTTCTGGGCATTCTCGGCACGCCCATCTACGGCGACAAGGACTACACAGGCGAGACGGCCCGGCAGATTGCAGCCAACATTTATCTTTATGCCCTTGAGCAGGCCGAACAAGGTGCGGAGGGAACCAAGAGATGATGAAACAGACCCTGACTTTTCTCCTGGCCCTGATGGCCGCAGGTCTGCTGGTGGTGCCCGCGGCGGCACAGAGAAGCGGCAGGCGAAACCAGCGCAACCAGCAACAGGAAGAGAAAGAGGAGAAGAAGCCCCTGACGCGGGCCCAGAAGGCTCACAAGATGTACAGCGACGCCGAGGCCTTGCGGCAGACCGGACGCGGTAAGCAAGCCGCCGAGCTGTTCGAGTCGATGATCAAGGAGCATCCGACCAGCGAATTGGTCCCGGAGGCCATGGCCAAGGCGGCCCAATTCTATGGTTCGACGCGAACCCCCAAGGGCAAGCGAATGGTCGCCCTGATGCGGAAGAACTTCCCGAACAACCGGCACACGCTCAGCACCTACTGGAACCCGATTGAGGCGGCCACGGCCCGTGAGAGCACCGTGCCGGTCAAGGAGCGGATCGCCCTGCTTGAGGAGTACCTGGACCGCTACTGGGCACAAAGCCATTTCAGCGACGCCGTGCAGCGTTTGGCCAAGGCCCTCGTGCAGGACGGCCAGACCGAAAACGCCGACGCCCTGCTCAGCCACGCCCTGGCCGAGACTTCGCCCGCGGGCATGGGAGGCATGATCAACATGATCCAGCGAGGTTCGGGCAGGCGCAAGGACTACGACAATCTGGCCAAGGTCTGGGGCAATGCGGCCAAGAGCGTGGACAACCGGACGCCGGTCTACCCGCTGCTGGCCCTGCTGGAGATTGGCTACCTGGTCAAAGCCGACTCGCTCGACGAGGCGATGAAAAAGACCGAGGCCATCCAGAAGTTGCGGCCGAAGTCGGAATTTGCGGCCTACTGTGCCCTGGAGGTCCGACCGAAAATCCTGGCCAGGCAGGAGAAGTGGTCCGATGTCGCGGCGGCCCTGGGCAAGGCGATAAAAGAATTCGGCATCTTTGCCCTGCCGGGGCACACCCAGCGACTGGCCGACTACGAGGCCAAGGCCGGAAACACCGCCGAGGCGCTGAAGCTTCTTGACAAGCTCCTGGCCCAGCCCAACTGGCCATGGAAGACCAGGGAGCTGCTGGACACAAAATACGGCCTGCTGTCCGCCTCGGGCGACCTGGCCGCGGCGAACCAGGTCAACGGCAGACTGGCTGCGCTCTTTCCGCAAACTGCCGTCGCCCTGCAGGTGCGCCTGCGCACCGTCAGCAACCTCATCACCAGTGAGAAGATTCCGCAGGCCTCCACCGCCCTGGGTGGCCTGATCAAGGATTTTCCGAACAGCCCGACGGCGGCCAAGAGCGTGTATGCCTACTTCGCTCGCTTCGACGCCAGGAGTCACGAGGCCGAACTGAAGGCCCTGAAGGATGAGTTCCTGAAAGCATATCCCGCCTCTGCGGAGTCGGACGAGATCCGCAAGCAGCGCGATGTCGCACTGGAAGACAGCCCGACGGCCAAGGCCCAGGAGGTTTTCGAAGAGTACAAGTCGTTCGCCGGCGAGAGCAACGTCGAGGCGGCGCGGCGCAGGATCGAAAAACTTTTCAAGGAATATCCTTCAAGCCCACATGGGTCAACGGCCTGCAGCGAACTGGCCAAGGCCCTGAAGGATGCCGATAAGGT
>JAACEH010000111.1 GCA_011682595.1 Anaerolineaceae bacterium | reverse complement strand
ATCACGGAACATGCGTCGCCAGCGACGCATGCCACCCCCGCCGGGTCTGTTGACCAGATCTACTTGACTTTACCTACAATCTTGACGTACACCCGGGCGGGCGCAGTGTGGCGAAAAGCCCTTGGCAAGGAGGCTGCCTGGGGCGTAGAATTGCGGACTTGCAGCCCTGTTGCGAGAGGAAGCGAGACGATGATCGTAACCATTGACGGTCCGGCCGGCAGCGGCAAATCTACGGCAGCCCGTCTGCTGGCTCGGCAACTGGGCATTGCCCACCTGGACAGCGGGGCCATGTACCGTGCGGTGACCGTGGCCGGTCTGCGGCGGGGCATCGACCTGTCCGACACCGAGGCCCTGGCCCGTCTGGCCGGGGAAGTGCGGATCGACCTGCTGCCGGGTCCGGACGGCCTCAAGGTGCTGCTGGACGGCGAGGACGTCAGCGCGGCGATTCGCGAGAACGAGGTCAGTCGCCAGAGCCGCCATGCCGCCTCGAACGAGCGCGTCAGGGCCCACTTGGTTGCCGCCCAGCAACGGATCGGCCGCCAGTGGCAAAACCTGGTGACCGAAGGTCGCGACCAGGGCACAGTCGTCTTCCCCGAGGCCGAGGTGAAGTTCTACCTGGACGCCTCGCCGGAGGTCCGGGCCCGCCGCCGCCAGGCGGAGCTGGCCGGTCGCGGCAGGCCGGAGCCGCTAAAGAACATTCTCGAGGAATTGAACACCCGCGACCAGAGCGACCGGTCGCGCCGGGTTGGTCCGTTGAAGGCGGCCGAGGAGGCCATTGTCGTCGACACAACGGAGATGACCATCGAGCAGGTGGTCGACCACCTGTTGAAGCTGGTTCGCCACCGTACTGGAGGGTAGCGGTCTCGATGTTGCAGCGAATGTGGTACAACCTTTTGCGAACCCTGTCGCGGGGCCTGTACATCGCCCTGATGCAGGGCCGGGCCTACCACCGCCAGCGCGTGCCGGCCGAAGGCGGGCTGCTGGTGGTGTCGAACCACCAGAGCTACCTGGACCCGATCCTGGCGGCGGTGCCGGTCAATCGTCCCTTCAACCCCATGGCCCGCGACTCGTTGTTCCGCAACCCGCTGTTCGGCGCCCTCATCCGGTCGCTCTACGCGTTTCCGGTCCGCCGGGCCAAGGCCGACCTGGCGGCGGTCAAGGAAGCGATTCGCCGCCTTCGACAGGGCGAGATCGTCCTGGTCTTTCCCGAGGGCACGCGGACTCGCGACGGGTCGGTCGGACGGCTGCAGGCCGGGATCGTTATCATGGCCCGGCGGGCCGGTGTGCCGATCATGCCCATGATCGTCGACGGAGCGTACGAGTGCTGGCCGCGGCGGAAACTTCTGCCCGGCTGGCACCAGTTGAAGGTCAGCTACGGACACCCGATCCCGGCGGAGGAAGTTCGCCGCTCGGCGCCCGGAGAACTGGTCGAGCGGTTGCGGCAACAGATGGTCGAGCTTCAGAGCGAGATTCGCGGCCGGGGGGATTCCTGATGGGCGAAAAGATCAAGGCCGGCGACAGGACGATTGAACTGGCCGAGAACAGCGGCTTCTGTTTCGGTGTGCAGCGGGCCATCCAGATGGCCGAAAAGACCCTGCTCGGCGGCGGCCTGGTGTACAGCCTGGGGCCGGTGATTCACAATCCGCAGGAGACCGCGCGGCTGGAGGAGATGGGCCTTCGGGTGGTCGACAGTATGGACGAGGTGGGCCAGGGCGTGCTGATCATTCGCTCTCACGGGCTCGGTCCGGCGACGTCCGATGCGGCCAGGGCCAGGGGACTGGAACTGGTTGATGCGACCTGCCCGCTGGTCAAGCGGGCCCAGAGCCTGGCCAAGATGCTGCACGAAGAGGGTTACACGGTGATCATTGTGGGCGACGCCAAGCACCCGGAAGTGGAAGCCATCCTGGGGCACGCCCCCGGGGCGGTGGTCATGAGCGGTAGCGAAAGCCTCGATGAGATTCTCGTGCAGGGGCGTCTGGGGATTGTCAGCCAGACAACCCAGTCGCCGAAGCGGTACCGGGAGATTACAGCCAAAATCGCCGAGGGTTTTCAGGGGCACGAGCTGCGGGTTTTTCACACCATCTGCAGCGCCACGGTGGACCGCCAGGCGGCGGCCATTGACCTTGCAGCCCGGGTTGAGGTGATGTTCGTCCTGGGCGGCCGCAACAGCTCTAACACGCGGCAACTGGCCCGTTTATGCAGCAGCACCGGGGTTCCGACCCACCATCTGGAGACGGCC
The DNA here is from genome assembly GCA_011682595.1 of Anaerolineaceae bacterium. The sequence continues at coordinate 4,093 of JAACEH010000111.1, read as the reverse complement.
GACGAGTTGACCCGCCGGATGCTCGGCCGCTGGCTGCGGGTGGGAGTGACCGCCGGGGCCAGCACTCCGGCCTGGGTGGTCGAGCAATTCATAGATCGGGTAAAAAACCTCGACTCCCAGCCCTGAATTGGTTAACATAGGAATTCTTTTACGCGGGTTTGAGCGAACCGCCGTGGTTCGCCCGCCCGGCGATCTGTTTTTAAGGGCGCCTTTACGGGCGAGCGGCTCGAGTGCTCCGCGTGGGCGGAGCCAAAACCGTCTCGGGCCGCCCGAGGCAACTAAAGGGGATTCTATTTCATGGTACGTCCAAGTATTCTACGTCAGTACGGCCTCCAGGACAGCGACATTGAGGGCGAAGTCGCGCAGGTAATGTCCGACGAGTCCGGCCAGCAGACGCTGCCGGAAGTTTACGAAGCGTCGATCAAAAATTTCGAGGTCGGTGGCATTCTGCCGGGCAAGGTGATTAACGTGTTCGGCGACTCGGTGGTCATCGACATCGGCTACAAGAGCGAAGGCACGGTTGGGCGGGACGAGTTCGACGATCCGTCCGGTTTCGAGATTGGCACGGCGGTGGAGGTTCTTCTGGAGGCGGTGGATAGCGAGAGCGGCCAGATTGTGCTGTCCAAGCGCAAGGCCGATCGCATCCGCGGCTGGGAACGGATCATCAGCGAGCATACCGAGGGCGACGTGGTCGAGGGCCGCGTCATGCGGAAGATCAAGGGCGGCCTGTTGGTAGACATCGGCGTGCCGGTATTCCTTCCGGCCAGCCAGGTCGACATTCGTCGGCCGTCGGACATCGCCGAATACATTGGCCGCGAGATCAAGTGCAAGATCCTGAAGATCGACCAGAGCCGGCGGAACATCGTCGTCAGCCGGCGTCGGCTGATCGAAGAGCAGCGCGAAGAGAGCAAGAAACTCCTGCTGGCGGAAATCCAGATCGGCGAGCTTCGCCGCGGCACGGTCAAGAACATCGCCGACTTCGGGGCCTTTGTGGACCTGGGCGGCATCGACGGCCTGCTGCACATCACCGACATAAGTTGGACGCGCATCGGCCACCCGTCGGAGAAGGTGAAGATCGAGGAGGAACTCGAGGTGGTCATCCTGAATGTCGACCGCGAGAAGGAAAAGATCGCCCTGGGGCTGAAGCAGAAAGAACCCAGCCCCTGGGAGAATGTCGAGGAGAAATATCCAATAGGGTCGAAGGTGACCGGTACGGCGGTCAACATCATGAATTACGGGGCCTTTGTCAAGCTGGAGGACGGCATCGAGGGGCTGGTCCACATCAGCGAGATGTCGTGGACCAAGCGGATCAACCATCCTTCGGAGATGGTTCAGGTCGGCGACGAGGTCGAGGTGGTGGTCCTGGACATCAACAAGGGCAAGCAGGAAATCAGCCTGGGCATGAAGCAGACCGAGGTCAATCCCTGGACGCTGGTCAAGGACAAGTATCCGCCGGGCTCGGTCGTCGAGGGCAAGGTTCGCAACCTCACCAATTACGGGGCTTTCATCGAGATCGAGGAAGGCATCGACGGCCTGCTGCACGTCAGCGACATGTCCTGGACCCGCAAGATCAGCCATCCCAACGAGATCGTCAAGAAGGGCGACGTGATCAAGGCCCAGGTGTTGAACGTCGATCAGGACAAGAAGCGCGTGGCCCTGGGCCTCAAGCAGCTTGAGGAGGATCCTTGGGAGTCGCGCATTCCGTCGGCCTATGTGCCGGGCGAAATCGTCAAGGGCACGGTCACCAAGATCACCAACTTCGGCGTCTTCGTCGAGCTGGAAGGCAACCTGGAAGGCCTGCTGCACGTCAGCGAGCTGGCCGACCACAAGGTCGAGAACCCGGAGGACGTCGTCAAGGTCGGCCAGGAGCTGGAGGTCAAGATTCTTCGCGTCGACACGGACGAGCGAAAGATCGGGCTGTCGCTGAAGCGTGCCCAGTGGGCGGCCGAGGATGCCGAGGATGAACAGGCCCCGGGCGACGCTCCGAAACGGGAGCGCGCTCGTCTGGGCGGCATCCAGGAAGTCGGCGACCGTATCGACGGCATAGTCAGTGACGTTCTGTTCAGCATGCCCAAGGCCGCCGCCCCGGCCTCCCAGGAGCCGGAAGCACCGGCTGCCGCCCAGGCGACCGATACTACTCTGCGAAGTACTCCGCTACGTAGCACGAGGGAGCCCCAGCCCGCTGAGAAGGGGACGGTTGAGGAACCCAAGGCCGAAGAGCCCAAGATCGAGGAAGCCAAGCCCGAAGAGGCGTCCCAGGAGGAAGCAGCGGCCGCTGAATCGGGAACAGCCGAGGAGCCGGCACCCGCCGAGGAGCCGGTGCCGGCAGAGAGCGATGCAGGATCTGCCGACCAGACGCCGGGCGAGGAGAGCTCCGAGCCCGAAAAGCAGGCCTGACGGACGGTTGGCCGAACCTGAGGAATTGCCGAAAGTCAAGTGGGGGGGAGGGGCCGGAAAAACCTCTCCCCCGTAAGTTGTTACTTAATAGTTGGTTGGGGGCCCAAAAAGTCAAAAAAAGTTGTTGCCAAGGAAGCTCGTCTCTGCTCTAATTGCCTTGGCTCGGGACGCTGGCTTGGATTTCATATCGGAAAGTCGAACCACTCTCTGTCGTCAGTGTCGCCAGTCGGTAGGGAAGCGTCTTGGGCGGTTGGCACCAATTGTCGGCCGTAGTGGGACTGCAAACACATATCCCTGTGGTTCCTGTAGTTTGACGGACAACGAGGGGGTCTTGCGAGCATGGAATCGGGCCTGCAACTCTACCTGCGTGAGATCAATCGCGCTCAGTTGCTGACTCCGGAGCAGGAACAAACGCTGTCGCGGAGACTGCGCAAAGGCGACATGCGTGCCCGCGACGAGATGATCCGCAGCAACCTCCGCCTGGTGGTCAACATCGCCAAGAACTACTGCAATCGCGGCCTGCTGTTCCTGGACCTGATCGAAGAGGGCAACCTGGGCCTGTTGCGGGCCGTCGAGAAGTTCGACCCGACCATGGGCTGCCGATTCTCGACCTACGCCTCCTGGTGGATCCGCCAGGCCATCAAGCGCAGCCTGATGAACAGTTCCAAACCTATCGAAATTCCCGCATACATGGTGGAGATGATCGGCAAGTGGCGGCGGGCCACCCAGCGGCTGGAGGGCGAACTGGGGCGCCCGCCGAGCATCGAAGAGACGGCCAAGGACCTCGGGCTGCCGGTCAAGAAGACGGCTATCGTGGCCCGGGTGGCCAGGGCTTTCTCGGCCCCCGTTCGCCAGTCCACCGCCGAGGGCGGCATGCCACTGTCGGAAATGCTGCCCGACGAGCGAGCCAAGGACCCGGCTGACGCGATCTTCGACAACCATCGCACCGAGATTGTTTCGGAGTTGCTCAACAGCATCGACGAGCGGGCCGCCAACATCCTTCGCCTGCGCTTCGGCCTCGACGGCAACGATCCCCTGACGCTGAAGGAGATTGGACAGAGGATCGGTCTGACCCGCGAGCGAGTTCGCCAGATCGAGCGCAACGCCCTGCAGCGGATAAGCGAAGCCATCGCCCGAAAAGAAGGCGACTTGGAAGATCAGGACGCCGGCGTCCAGAGCCAGACGGCCTGAATGGCTCTTCATCCACAATTCTGACCAGCCCCGACTTGTCGGGGCCAGCCGGGGGAAACCGCATGGCCCAGCCGAGCGAGCGCTTCAAGCAACTGATCCGCAACGTCCCGGACTTCCCGAAGCCGGGCATCGTCTTTCGCGACATCACCACCCTGATCGGCGATCCGCAGGCCCTGCGAGAGGTCGTCCGCCTGATGGCAGCGGCCTTTGGCGACGACGGCATCGAGGTTGTCGCGGGAATCGAGTCGCGGGGCTTCATCTTCGGGGCCGCTGTGGCCATCGAACTCGGCCTCGGCTTCGTCCCCATACGCAAACCGGGCAAACTCCCGGCCGCGACGACGGCCGAAACTTACGAGTTGGAATACGGCGCCGACACGGTGGAGATTCACACCGACGCGATCAGCCCCGGGCAGAAGGTCCTGCTGGTCGACGACCTGCTGGCCACCGGGGGCACAATGGCCGCCGCATGCCGGCTGGTCGAGCGGCTGGGCGGACAGGTGGCCGG
>JAACEH010000353.1 GCA_011682595.1 Anaerolineaceae bacterium | reverse complement strand
CGGGCGGCGTAGCCGCAGGTTTGGGCGAGCGTCGGGGTCACCGTCTGGGCGGTCTTGGCCCCCAGGTAACTGCGCACCCAGCGCTGCAGTTCGCCCCGGAGCCATTCTTGCGTGTGGCCGTCCAACTGTTCGACGGCCCGCTGAAGCGCGGCCGCGGAACGGACCTCGCGGCGCGGGATGCCGACCGCCTCCAGGGCCCGTTGCATTCGCTCGGCCTGCGGGCCGGCGGCCACCGGGTAACGCGTCATGCCGGCCCGGCCGAAAAACGGGTGCAGGCGAGCCATGGCCGCCGTGGCCTCGACGTAGGGCACCCCGGCCAGGGGCAAGGTTTCGCGAACCAGCCGGACGGCAAGGCCCAGCCCCCGCCAGTTGGGGTCGACGACCACGCGGCTCACGGTCCGCAGGCAGCCGTTCCAGAACCTCATCCGCCCGCGCCGCGGCAGGCGGTCGACCAATTCCTTGAGAGCCCGGTTCCGCGGGGCGCAATTGGCCGGCGGCAGACAATAGACGATCACGCCGATCAGGTCCCGGCCATAGCGCAGTTGAAAGAGCCGGTCGAATCCGCCGAGGCCGTGGCTGCGATAGTGCAGCGAAGCCATGGCCCGCCAGTGGGTGATGTCGCCCGGAGAGATGGTGACCTCGGCCAGCAGCGAACAGGCCGGCTGGCCAACGGGCCGCGGCCGGGCGATGCACTCGAAGCTCATGGGGCGGCCCCTTCTTCCTGCGCTGCGGCGGAATCGCGGCCAGCCGGTCGTTCGACCCCGAGGCTCTCGACGGGCGGCGACTCGTGCTGCGCAGCAGGCTGTTTCGCAGAGCAGCAGGAAAGGAAACAATGGGCCAGGCGGAGCAGTGCCGCCGCCCGGTGGCCTCCGCTCTTGCAGCCCGCGGCGTTTGCGGCGACGAGTCCCTCAGCGGCGGCTTCACCGGCGGCCTGCGGCGCGGCATTTTTGCGAGCCAGGCGGATGGCCCGCTCGACGGTCCGGTGATCGTCCTGTTGGAGGAAGAAGGTCATGGGCCTGAGCGGCGCGGGGGTTTCCTTCGGCGGAGTGGGAGCGGGCAGGGGCCGGCGGGCCAGGGCCAGGGCCCGGTCAAGGGCTGCCCGATCCTCCGGCAACAGGCGGGCCAGGCGTCCCGGGTCGCCGGCCGACGGGTCGGCCAAGTGGGCCAGGTGGGCCAGCAGGGCCGCTCGCCGCAGGGGATCGTCGCGGCCCTCCAGGCGGTTCAGTGTGGCCAGCAGCAACAGGGCCTCGCGATCGTCAACCTCCCAGACCTCGCAGCGGACCGTCTTGTGGCCCAGGCGACCGAGCACCCGCAGGCGGTGGTGACCGTTGAGTACCTGGTAGGCCGCCGGACCGCCGTCGGGGTCGGGGTTGGGGTTGGGGTTGGTTAGGGGGCGGACGACCAGCGGCTCGTAGCGACCGCTTCGCTTCAGGTGGCGCTGCAGCTTGGCCACCTGGGCGTCGGTCATGACGTTTGAGTTCTCCGGGTGCGGCTGGATCTGGTCGATTGGTATCTCTGTCGCCATGGAGTCGACTCCTGGGGGAACCGGGTTATGAGAGAAAAAAGTTTCGGACAGCGCCTCATGAGGGCCTGCTGAACTGGAGTTCGAGAAGGTCAGAGATCGGCCTCTCGTTCAGCCGCTTCGGAGAGTCGGCGCATCTGGACGCGGGCCTGTTGCATGCGACGATAGACGGTCTGGCGGCTGACTCCCAGAGCGGTGGCCACGGTGCGGACCGGAACACCGTGAACCAGAACGGTTCGCAACAGGGCCTCGTTGCGGCGGAATAGTTGGTGATCGCAGACATTAAGCTTGGCCATCAGGGCACCTCCTCGAATAAAAAAAACTGCTCTGCACCCAACAAACGAGCGGGGCTGCCTCGGTCACACAACCTTCGGCGGCCATTCCTTGGCCCCCATCTCAGCACCCGGAAGTTGTAAACCCGCTCGCCAGAACATTCGAAAAAAAGGAAACCCATCCCGAAACTGCTGTTGAAAATGAACGGGAAAGATGCTAATATACCTAACAACACCCTAAATTATACGGGGGGATTCACTGGTTGTCAAACAAATTTTTCGAGTTTTATCGAAAAAACCTTGCCTCTGGCCCGCGCGCGACCTACCCTTTTGTGTGTGCTCGGGTTAGGGCTTGACGTTGGGGCTCGTTTACGGTGCAGAAACACGGGAAATGAGGAGCCGGCAGTGGGACTGAAAGACGATCTGCATGCGCTCAGCGGCCTGCGGCTGCAGGTCGAGCGGCAACTGACCGCCGGCAAGAACTTCGGTCGCCAGCTCAAGGACCTGCGCCTGGAGCGGGGCATGACGCTCGACCGCCTGGCCACTCGGACCGGCATCAGCAAGGCCTACCTGTCGCAGGTCGAGAACGAGCGGGTCGATCCGCCGCGCGACGAGAAGATCCGCCGCCTCGAAAAGGCCTTCGAATTGCAGCCCGGTGAACTGGTCACCCTGGCTCACCTGGCCCGCACCCCCCAGGACGTCCGCGACCGTCTGGTCCAGCTCCGGGCGGCCTTTACCCGCGCAGAGCAAACCGTTCAGACGCTGCTGGTCCGCCTGCCCGAAGGGGCCGTCAACAAACAACGGACCGAAGCCGGCCAAGGCGGCTTCCCCTGGCCGGACGACGGCGGCAACGTCAGCGGGCCGAGGCCGGTGCGGCGGCAGGTGCCCATCATCAACCGCGTCGCCGCCGGATACCCGGCCGAGTTCACGGAC
>JAACEH010000110.1 GCA_011682595.1 Anaerolineaceae bacterium | reverse complement strand
CAGACGGTCATATCGATGTCCATCGAGCCCCGTTCCAACGCCGAGAAGGAACGGCTGGGCGAAGTGCTGCGCATCCTGGCCCGCGAGGACCCGACCTTTGAGTATCGTGTGGACAGCGAGACGGGACAGACGATCGTGGCCGGAATGGGCGAGCTGCACCTCGAGGTGCTGAAGCATCGTATGTTAAGGGACTTCAACCTTGATGCCCGGGTGGGCACGCCGCGGGTGGCCTACCGCGAGACGATCAAATCTTCGGTGGAGAAGGAGGGGCGTTTTGTTCGCCAGACCGGCGGCCATGGCCAGTACGCGGTGATTCGCCTGCGGGTCGAGCCCTTCAAGTGTGAGGACGAGGACGACCACCTGACCTTTGTCAACAAGATCAAGCAGGGAGCGATCAGCGCCAAGTACGTGGAGTCAGTTGAGCAGGGCATTCGCGAGGCGGCCCTGAGCGGCGTGGTCTCGGGTTTTCCCCTGATCGATTTTAAGGCGACACTGCTTGACGGCAAGGAGCACCCGGAAGACTCCTCCGAGGTGGCTTTCGAGGCCGCGGCATCCATCGCCCTGCGCGAGGCGGTGGCGGCGGCGGGCATAGTGCTGCTGGAGCCGCTGATGAAGGTGGAGATCGTTGCCCCGAACCAGTTCTTCGGCGACATCTCCGGCGACCTGATGAGTCGCCGGGCGACCATCACCCACTCGGACGTTCGGGACGACTTGCGGATTATCGACGCTCGAGTGCCGCTGGCCGAGATGTTTGGGTATGCAACCATACTTCGCGGCCTGACACAGGGCAGGGCCTCGTACACGATGGAGCCGGATGTCTATGCTCCTGTGCCGGCAAAGGTTGCGGCCAAAGTGGCCGGGGGGCTGTAGTAGATGCCCGGACAGGGGGAAATGCTGGGGCGAGGGAATGATTTGCAGCGAGAATTTGGGTTTTTTAATGGAATATCCCGCCTTTTAGTCCTGAAAATGGCTTTTTGCATTTGACAGAAATTTTTTCGCTGATAGACTAACAGGTCTGTCAATTTTTTGTACATGGTACAGGCGCGTGGTGCAGGCATCGGTCCTGCTGAGATAAGCAGGAAACGGCTGGGAAGCGGGCCGCCGGCGCATAGACAACAGGGCCTTACGGGAGTCGCACGACTGATGTCAGAAGGCAGGATTCGCATTCGGATGGAGGCCTACGATCACCGCGTGCTGGACCAGAGCGCGTTGGAGATTGTCGAGACGAGCAAACGGACGGGTGCCAGAGTGAAGGGACCGATTCCGTTGCCGACTCGTATCGAACGTTACACGGTGTTGCGTAGTCCGCACATCGACAAGAAGTCTCGTGAGCAGTTCGAGATTCGGACGCACAAGCGGTTGATCGACATTGAGGAGCCAACGGCAAAGACGGTTGATGCTCTGAACAAGTTGAACATGCCCGCTGGGGTCTATATCAAGATCAAGGCCTAGCCGTGCCGTCGTCGGAAGCGAAGGACCCCTGGTGGGTAGAAGCCTAGCGAGCGATCAAGGCCGTGCCACGGCCCGCTGATCGCGTAAGTGAGGAACTCTGAATATGGCGCCTGCAATTCTCGGCAAGAAGCTGGGCATGACCCAGATCTTCGATGCTGAAGGTCGCATTATTCCCGTCACGCTTATTCAGGCCGGTCCCTGTCAGGTTCTCCAGGTCAGGACAACCGAGACGGATGGTTACGAGGCCGTTCAGATGGGCTTTGATCCGGCCAGGAAATCGCGAATAAGCCGTCCGCAGGCCGGCCACGTCAAAAAGGCTGGAGCCCGGGCGATGCGCTTCGTGCGAGAGGTGCGGACCAACGGGGACGGCGAGAAGCCCGAGGCCGGGGCGATGGTTACCGTCGATTGCTTCGAGGGGGTCGCACTGGTCGACGTAACCGGCACCAGCAAGGGCAAAGGCTTCCAGGGCGTGATGAAGCGTTGGGGCTTCAAAGGCCTGTTGGCCAGTCACGGCACCGAGCGCAAGCACCGCAGTGGGGGCTCGATCGGTTCCGGGTCGCTGCCGGACAAGGCCATCCTGCCGGGCAAGAAGATGGCCGGCCACATGGGGCATGTTCGTCGCACGGTGCAGCGGCTGGCGGTCGTGCGCATCGACGCGGACCGCAACCTGCTGGTCGTCAAGGGCAGCGTGCCGGGACCCAACGGCGGATACCTGATGATTCGCCGCAGTGTGAAGTCGTAAGAGTCCGAGAACGAGGACGTCGAGATGTTGGAAATACCGGTTTACGACGCAACGGGCAAGTCTTTGAAGCCGATCGAGGTCGATGAGGCCCTGTTCGGTTCGAAGGTTCGCAGGGAACTGCTGCGTCTGGCGATTCTGCGTATCGAGAACAACCAGAGGCCGGGAACCGCCGCCACCAAGAGTCGCGGCATGGTCAGAGGGTCGACCCGCAAGCTGTTCCGGCAGAAGGGCACCGGACGGGCCCGCATGGGGGCCAATCGCACCGGCCTTCGTCGCGGTGGCGGAGTTACTTTCGCCAAACGGGTGCGGAGCTTCGGCCATGGGATGCCCAAGAAGGCCCGCCGCGTCGCCCTGGACTCGGCCCTGCTGGCCAAGATGCTTGACGGCGAGGTCATGGTGCTGTCGAAGCTGGAGATTGACGAACCGAAGACCCGCCGGGTGGTGGACCTGCTGAAGGCCCTGAAGGTCGAGGGCACGTGCCTGTTGTCGATTGCCGAGCCGGACGAGAACGTCTGGAAAAGTGCGAGGAATGTTGCTCGTTTGCGTGTCAGTCCGGTGTCGGACCTGAATGTGTGGGAAGTTATCTGGCCCAGGCGCCTGGTCTTCACTCGTGAAGCCTTTTCTCGTCTGGTCTCAGCCAGGAGCAAGTGACGATGGATCCGTACAAGACGATAATCCGGCCGCTGATCACCGAGAAGGGGACGATCCTGAACGAGGGGCTGAACCAGTACCTTTTCGAGGTGAACCCCAGTGCCAACAAGCTCCAGGTGGCCGAAGCGGTCAAGGCGATCTACGGCGTTCGCGTGGTCGATGTGCGGACCATGAATCAGCGAGGCAAGGTGCGTCGCTACCGTTTCAAGACCGGTCGCACCAAGATGCGAAAGAAGGCCGTGGTGACGCTGCACGAAGAGGACCGCATAGACCTGTTCTAGCAAGCAGGCCCAGCAGAGGACGGATACGATGCCAGTAAGAATTTATAAACCGACCAGTGCCGCCCGGCGAGGCAGCAGCGTGCAGGACTTCTCCGACATTACTCGGAAGAGCCCGCAAAAGAAGTTGCGCCGGCGGATCAAGAAGTACGGCGGTCGCAACCACAAGGGCATCACCACCAGCCGTTTCCGCGGTGGCGGGGCCAGGAAGCTTTATCGCCAAGTCGATTTCAAGCGCGACAAGCTGGAGGTTCCGGCCAAGGTGGCGGCCATTGAATACGATCCGAATCGCAACTGCCGCGTGGCCTTGTTGCACTATCTCGACGGTGAGAAGCGGTACATCCTGTGTCCGGAAGGCATTAAGGTCGGCCAGGTGCTTGTCAGCGGCGACCACGTCGAGCCGAAGCCGGGCAACTCGATGATCCTGAAGAATATTCCCCAGGGCATGGACGTTCACAACATCGAGATGCACGTCGGCCGTGGCGGCCAATTGGTTCGCAGCGCCGGCGGTTCGGCCCGGCTGGCGGCCAAGGAAACTAAGACGGCGGTGCTGATTATGCCCTCCGGCGAGATGCGTCGGGTGAACATCAACTGCCGGGCGACAATCGGCAAGGTCGGCAACAGCGATTACCAGAACATTCGCTGGGGCAAGGCGGGGCGGACTCGCCACAAGGGCCGCAAGCCGCATAACCGCGGCACGTCGCAGAACCCGGTGGACCATCCGATGGGCGGCGGCGAAGGGCGCAGCGGCGGCGGCCGGCATCCCTGCTCGCCGACCGGTAAGCCATCCAAGGGCGGCCGCACGCGTAAGCGTCGCAATCCGACCAATGGCAACATTATCCGCCGGCGTCGCAGTCGCCGGTACGGTCAACTGAAAATCGGTTGATCAGTTAGTCGGTTTGTCGGTTTGTCAATCAGTCAGCCTGTTGGCGGCCTGGGGAAAAATGCCGCCGGGCGAGGAAACGCTATGGGACGTTCGATTAAAAAAGGCCCGTTTGTTGACCCCAAGCTTCTGGCTCGTGTTGAGCGGATGAACGACTCCGGCGCCAAGACGCCGATCCGCACCTGGGCTCGTCGTTCGGACATTGCTCCGGAGTTCATCGGGCATACGTTCGAGGTCCACAACGGGAAGATATTTCACAAGGTTTATGTGACCGAAGACATGGTCGGACACAAGCTCGGGGAATTTTCTCCGACGCGGACCTTCCGGGGTCATGGGGGCTCGAGGAGATAACATGTTGCGGAAGCGCCGCCGGCATGGGGCGTGTCCGTGAGTCAGAGCGGAGTAGAGAAAGATGCCGTACTTAGCCAAACACAGATTTGCTCCCATTTCGGCGCGGAAGGCCCGGTTGGCGATCGACATGATCCGCGGCCTGCCGGTGCAGGAAGCGCTGGACGTGTTACAGTTTCAGCCTCAGCGGGCGGCCTATCTGACGCGGCTGGTGGTTCGCTCGGCGCTGTCTAATGCCGACGAGCAGGAAGCGGATCTGGACGAGTTGGTGGTGGCCGAAGCCCGGGTGGATGAGGGGCCGACGACCAAGCGGATCTGGATGCGTGGGCGCGGCCGGACGGACGTTCTTCGTCATCGGACCTGTCACATTATCGTTTCCCTGGACGAAGCCGGGAACATCTAGGAAGCCGAAGATATGGGTCAGAAAGTTAATCCAATTGGGTTCCGGGTCGGGATTGTCGAGGACTGGCGGAGCCGCTGGTACGCCAGCAAGAAGCTCTACCCCGAGCTGTTGATCGAGGACAACCGGATCCGCACCTTCATCAAGACCAACTATCGCTATGCCGGGATTCCGAAGATCGAGATCGAGCGGACCCGCGAAGAGGTCAAGGTAATTCTGCACGCGGCGCGGCCGGGGCTGATCATCGGCCGCAAAGGGGCCGAGGTCGACAAGCTTCGCGAGCAGATCGAGGACCTGACCGGCCGCCGCGTGGTGGTTTCGATTCAGGAGATCAAGAACCCCGACTCCAGCGGGCAACTGGTTGCCGAGGCCATCGCCGATTCGCTGCTGAAGCGTCAGGCCTTCCGCCGCGTGATACGGATGCGGATCGAAAGCGTCATGCAGAACGGCGCCCTGGGCGTAAAGATCGAGTTGGCCGGCCGCCTGGGCGGCGCCGAAATGAGCCGCCGGGAAAAGCAGATCAAAGGGTCGATTCCGCTGCAGACTTTGCAGAGCAACATCGACTACGGATTCACCGAGGCCCGCACGACCTACGGGACCATCGGCATCAAGGTCTGGATTTACAAGGGCCAGTACGAGGAGGAGACGGCCGATGGCCATGATGCCTAAGCGGATAAAGTTCCGCAAGAGCCAGAGGGGACGTGTTCGTGGCAACGCCACGCGGGGCAACTTTGTGGCCTTCGGCGAATACGGCCTGCAGGCCACCGAAGCGGGCTGGATCAAGGCCAACCAGATAGAGGCCGGCCGTGTTGCGGCCACGCACCACATGCATCGTGAGGGCAAGTTGTGGATTCGCATCTTTCCGCACAAGCCGATCTCGAAGAAGCCGCTGGAGGTGCGAATGGGCAAGGGCAAGGGCGAGCCTGACCATTACGTGGCCATCGTCAAGCCGGGGCAGGTGCTGTACGAAGTCTCCGGCATCAGCGAAGACATGGCCAAGGAGACGCTGGCCCGCGTCAGTCACAAGATGCCGATCAAGACGCGGTTCCTTACGCGTCGTCACGGCATTTAAGGGCTGTTGCAATATCCCGGGCGTTGCGAGGCCGAGCGAAAAGTTCGCGGGTCAGGCGGCAGGCGCAAAACGCCCGCAGGCGGGGCCAGGAGCCCCGTCGAGGACGTTTTGTGCCGACAACGCAGCCCCCGGACTTTGCAGCCGGCCGCAGTAGGTCGGGGTATTGCAATAGTCCCTTAGCAAGCCCAGGAGAGAGCAGTGAAGATCAGGGAGATTCGCGAGCATTCAGACGAGCAGTTGCTGATCGAGTTGGAAGCCTTCGAACGCCGGCTCTTCGACATGCGGGCCCAGGGGGCGACCGAGAAGATCGAGGCGACCAGCGAGTTGAAGAAGGTTCGCCGCGACGTGGCTCGCATCAAGACCGTCATGCGGCAAAGGGAAATCGAGGCCCAGGCACAGGCGGCTAAGGAGGCCGAGACCAAATGAGTGAAGTCCGCAAGCGCAATGATTTGCTGGAAGGTGTGGTGCGGAGCGCCAAGGGCCCGAAGTCCATCACCGTCTGCGTGCCGATGCTGGTCAAGCACAAGAAGTACGGGAAGTACCT
>JAACEH010000109.1 GCA_011682595.1 Anaerolineaceae bacterium | reverse complement strand
TTCCGGCAGCCGCGAAATCTCATGCGGGCCGAGTACCTGGCCGCGGTCGGAGAGTTTGCTGAGCTTCTCCAGGGCCGCAGCGTCGCGGACCGGCCGGCGGAACTCCTCGCGGCTGGGGGCCACCAGGAAGTCGCCCTCGGCGGCCAGGGGCGCTTTGCTCGAAGGGATCTCGCTCTTGAGGACGAACTTGCCCGTGTGCTGGGGAGTGAACTCGCCCTCGAAAATCGCCAGAAGCGGATTCGAGCGGCCCAGGACCACCTGGAGCTGCTCCGGCCGGCCGTCGCTCGCTTGCGACGTAACGACGGCCGTCACCCGCCGAAGCTCCGGCCCCACCCTGTTCGTGTCGGCGATGCGAAGCTGAATTTTGGCCGTCTCGCCAAGGGTGTAGCGCAGGCTTTCGGTCTCTATGACGGCCTGTTCCTGCGGCAGGGCCATGTAGCGGATAAGTTGCAGCCAGAAACTGTTGAAGTAGCGGCGGCCGGTGTACCACCGCCATCGCCAGGTGGAATCGACCGCCGAGAAGAAGACCTGCCCGGCGCCGACCCGCTGGATGAGCATGATCGGGAACTTCTGGCCGCTTCCGGCATTCATAATCTCGTCGGGGTGCTCCAGCAGCACCTGGGCGCCCGGTTTGGCGGCCCGGCTGCGATAGTACCAGTAGAATCCCGGCAGGTTCTCCCAGACTTTGCGGTTTTCCTGCATGTCCTTTTCGAAGCGCAAAATCGGTGAGATCGAGCCGGCGATGGTCCTGCGGGGCTTGAACTCCGAGGCAATCTCGCCGACCAGTTGTTCCTCGGAAATCTCCACCGGCAGCAGCGTCTCCAGCGGAGTGTCGACGTAGCTGTTGGGATTGTAGCCGCGGTCGCCGGCCAGCAGGATCAGCCCGCCGCCCTTGATGCGGACGAACTCGTCGATCCAGGCCATCTGCTGGCCGCTGAACATGCGCCGGTCCACGTCGCCGATCACGATGACGTCGTACTCGAACAGCTTCTCGCGCGATTCGGGGAACGAGCGGATGGGCAGGTCGCCCTCGGGGGCGAACATCACGTCGGCACTGTGCAGCAGCACGCTGACCAGCACCGTCGGGTCGCGCTGCAGGGCGTTCTTCATGTACTGGTATTCCCACCGCGGCAGGTCCTCGATAATCAGCACCTTGAGCTTGCGGTCCAGCACCTCAACCTCAAAGGGCAGCGAAACGTTGTTCTGCTCGTCGCTTTCGCCGGGCAGGGGCTTCAGCGTCACCTCCATCTCGTACTTGCCGGCCTGCTCGGGCTTGACGCGGAGTTCGACCGCCTGCTTGCGGCCCTCCGCCTGCAAAGTGACCGGCTTGGTGACCGTCATCTCCGGACGCCCCTTGACCGTCAGTTCAAGTTCTACCTCCCGGCCCGCGAAGCCGGTCTGCTTCAACTCGACCCGAAGCGGAAGTTCCTCGTTGATGAAGGCCCGCTGTTCGGCGATGACCCGCAGGATCTCCGCGTCCTTCGCCCTGCTGGTGCTGCCCAGACCGACCGTCAAAATCTGGACGTCGCCGATAATCTGTTCGAGTTTTCGGGTGTCGGCGGGCACTGTGCTCTGGCCGTCGCTCAGCAGGACGATGCCCGTCAGGGTCTGACCGGCCAGTTGCTCCAGCACCGCCTCGATGGCCTGGGTCACCGCCGTCCGCTTGCCGCCGGGGACAATCGCCGCCAGGTCGGCCAGCGCCTCATCAACCATCTCGGGGCTGTCGATACGCTTGACCAGTTGCGGGTTCTCGTCGAAGACGTAGAGGTAGACGCGCTGTTGGGCCGCCAGGCGTTTCAGACCGTTGGCCCGCTCGTCGGCCAGGTCCACGGCCAGCGCCGCCCGGGCAATTTCCCATCGCGTCGGCTGGCCCGCCTTTTCGGGAACCACCCCGCCGCGGCTCAGCAACTGGTCAACGCCTGGGGCGTCGGTGTCGCCCTTGTACTGCTGCTCGAAGGCCTCGGCGTCGGTGATGGTCATGCTGGCCGTGCGGTCCACCAGCAGGGCGACCGCCGAGCGTATCTCCTCGTTGCGCTCCAGCTTCAGGGCCGGCTCGAAGATCATGCCCAGGGCCAGCAGGATCAGGGCCGAGCGAAGGAAGCACAGAAAGCCGCGCATCACCGGCGGCGTGGCCGGGTTCTCGCGGCGGTATATGCTCCAGACATAGGCGACCGTGACCAGCACCGCCAGGAAGATCGCCCAGGCCGGCCAGGCCGACAGAAAATCCAGGACGATCCGCCCACCGCCTGTGAGCTTGATCCGATCGACACCGAGAAGCCATTGAAGAAGTTGCGTCAAGAGTTCCCCATCTTCAGTATCTGCTTCGCGACTACTACTACAACGCTGGAACCGTGGCATGGGCATCCTGCCCATGCGTGCCACGGGCGTCTCGCCCGTGGCCCAAGGTCGTTCGCAGGGCCGGGACGGCCCTGCAGCAACTCACGGGCAAGATGCCCGTGCCACGGTAAAGCGGCTAGCGTTGTAGTACTACTTGCCGCGGTTAAAGAACCAGGCCAGAAACGTTTCGACCAGCAACAGGCCGACCATGGCCCACAGCAGGTTCCGCGCCCAGCCGCCGGCGGCCTGCTGCTGGAGCAGGGCCTCGCGCAAACCCTCCTGGCCCCGGGCGAAAACCATGGGCGCGCGGCCCAACAGTTTGCCGAGGGCGTCCTCGCTCAGGTGCGCCAGGTCGCTCTCGGCCACGTCGACGTTGGCCGACAGACGAATGCTCCCAGTGCTCTTGCCGCGAACGGGACGGATGGTGTAGATGCCGCTCTTGTCGAGGAACGCCCCCGGCGCCGGGTTGGCCAGGTCGCCGATGACCAGGCCGCGTCGCCCGGCCCCGATCTCCCGCGGCGTCAGGTTCACCAAGCTGCCGAGTCCGCCGGGCTTCTCCATGACGAACGTCGTGCGATAGTCCGCCGCCGAGACCGGCAACCGGGCCACCGAGTCGACCGTCCGGTTGTAACGCCACATGGACTTGGGCATGAGGTACTTCATCAGTTCGTGAGTCAACTGCAGGAAGGGCGGCAACTTCGCAAAGTCCGTCCACTCCGTGTCGGCCGTGGTGGCCACCACGACCACGCGGCCCCGGCCGTAGCGTTTCTCGACTATGGCCGGGCTGCTCCCGGCATTGGCGAAGTGCAGGATCACCCGGTCCGCCTGGCCCTTGGCCTGCAATCCTGCCGCGTCGTCCTTGACCGGCAGGTTGAGCTGGTAGTATTTGTTGACCTGCACGCGGTTAAGCCCCGCCCCGCCGCCCTGGGCCTTGAAGCGGGCCAGGGCCGGATGGTCGAACTGCCCGACGTCGAAGGTCGTGTACTGGTCGGGCCGGCCGGGCTCGGTGGTGCCGCGGGTGCCGGCCAGCGAGGCCGGCAGGAGGCCCTTGCCGCCCATGTAGAGCGATGCGTTGTACTCATCCTGGCGGACCTGGTCGCCCAGAAAGAAGATGACCGACCCGCCCTTTTCGGCAAAATACTCCAGGGCCCGGGTCTGGCTGCCGCTCAGGGAGGCCACGTTGGCCAGGATCACAAAATCGATATCCTCGGTCTCGGAGGCCGAAAACTCCGTGTCGCGAACCGTCCGCACGTTGTAACTGGTGGCTCGCCGATTGTCCCGCCCGCGAGGGTCCAGGGCCTCGCGAAGGTAAAACACCTCGCCGACTCCCCCCCCGCCCTCACTCGGCTCGCCGTCGACCAGCAGAACGTTGATCGCCTCCTGCACCTTGACCGCCAGGTAGCGTACGCTGTCCGGGGCCAGCTCGTCGCGGCCGGTTTCTTCGAGCGAAGCCATCAGCGTGTGCGAGCGGGCCTCCCGGAAATTCCACGCCCAGCGGCGAACCTCTTTCGTCCGCGGACCAATCTCGCCGAAGACCACCGGCCTCTGCCTCTGCCCGTCGACGGTCATGTTAACCACCACGTCCGGAACCGGCTGGTCCGAAAAGTTTTCGACCTTGATGCGAAATGCCGAATCGATGCCCGTCGTGACCACCGCTTTGTCGGGCTGCAGCGACAGGATGGCCAGGTTCGAACGCTTGTCCTGTCCGAAGTCGACGATCACCAGGGCGGCCTTCTCGCTGACCGCTGCCGCCACCGAGGCCAGGCTGCCGGTCTCCCGTTCGAGCCAGGCGGCCCGGGTGTTGTCGGTCAGGACGTAGACTTGTTTTTGCTCCAGATCGCTTTGGTCGATGATCTTGCGGACCGTCTCCAGGGCCCCGACCATGTCGGTCGCCGAATCGCTCGCCTGCAGGCCCTCGATCTCTTTGAGCATCTGCTGGTGATCGAAACTTGCAGCGGTGATGCGGCCATGCGGCCGGCTGCCGGCCAGCACCAGCGACAAGCCGTCCCGCTGGTCAAAACCCTTCACCAGGCGGGCCGCCGCCTGGCGGGCGTCCTGCATGACGGTCTTGCCCTCAACGCCGCCCGGGCTGGGCGCCGACATGCTGAAAGAGTCGTCGATCAACAGGATGGCGTGTGTCGCGCTGCGGCCGAAGGCCCCCAGCAGACCCGTGATGACCGGGCGGGCCACGGCGGCGGCCAGCAGCAGAATGATCAGCGTGCGGACGACCAGCAGAATGATCTGTTCGAGCCGCACACGCCGGGCGTTCTTGCGGTGGGCGGCCAGAAGAAACTCCATGGCCGCCCAGACGACGCGCCTGAAGCGCAGCCGGTTCAGCAGGTGGATGATGACCGGGATCGACGCCATGGCCGACCCGGCCGCCAGAAGCCAGGGATTAATCAGGGCAATTGCCAGGATCACCTATCAGTCCGCCTTTGTTCAACGAGTCTTCACGCCGGCCCGGACGGCCCGAGTGGCCAGGTAGGCCGACAGGGCTACGTCCAGCGGCTGGCCGGTGTTCATCAGCACGTAGTCGGCCATCAGGCCGCGGCACCCCTTCTTCAACGCCGACTGGAAGCCGGCCACCTCCTCGAGGTACCGCTGCTTGAGGCTGCGCGGCTCGACCAGGAGTTCCGGGTACTCCTCCAGCCCCTCGAACAGCGTGGCGTCCTTGAACGGAAACTCCAGCTCGTAGGGGTCCAGTATGTTCATCAGGATTATCTCGTGCCGTTTATAGCGCAGGTGCTTCAGGCCCGAGAGTATCTCGTCGGTGCGGTCGAAACAATCGCTCAGCAGCAACACGATGCCGCGCCGCGGAAAGCGGTCGGCCAGTTCGTGCAGCGTCAGGCCCATCTGCGTCTTCTCCTCGTTCCGGGCCGTCTCCAGCAGCCGGCAGACGCTCCGCAGGTGGGTCGGATTGGTGTTGGCCTTCAGCACCTGGTACGGTTCGCGGTCGAACAGCGACAGGCTCACGGCGTCCCGCTGGTTCAGGGTCAGGTAGGCCAGGCTGGCCGCGATGCAGCAGGCGTAGTCGAGCTTCGAGACCGAGTCGCTGCCGTAGGTCATCGACTCGCTGCTGTCGACCACCAGGTAGAGGATCAGGTTCGTCTCTTCCTCGTATTGTTTGAGGTAGTACTTGTCGGTGCGGGCATGGACCTTCCAGTCCAGATGCCTGAGGTCGTCGCCCCAGACATATTCGCGGTGCTGCGCGAATTCGACGCTGAACCCCTGGTAGGGACTGCGATGCAGGCCGGCCATAAAACCTTCGACAATCAGCCGGGCCTTCACATCGAGTCCGGAAATCTTAGCCAGCGTCTTCGGATCTAAATACCTGCGGAACTCTTCCGCCACTGAGGGCCTCACTTTCGCCGGTGGGAACCACTTCAACCAGTTGACGCACGATGTCGTCGGGCTTGATGCCTTCGGCCTCGGCATTGAAGTTCGTTATCACCCGGTGCCGCAGCACGGGATAAGCGACCTGCCGGATATCGTCGGTCGAGACGTAGTAGCGGCCGTGCAGAATGGCCCGCGCCTTGCCCGCCAGAACCAGGTACTGCGAGGCCCGCGGGCCGGCCCCCCAGGCCACGTAGTCGGAGACGAAGGCCGGCACGTCCGTCTTGCCCACCCGCGTCAGCCGGACCAGCGTCATCGCGTAACGGATCACGTGGTCGGCCACCGGCACGCGGCGGACAATGTCCTGCAATCTCAGGATACCCGGACCGTCGATCACCGAGTCGACCGACGGCACGTCAATGGCCGTCGTCCGCCGCACGATGTCGAACTCCTCGTCCTCGCTCGGGTAGTCAACCATGATGTTGAACATGAAGCGGTCCAACTGGGCCTCCGGCAGCGGGTAGGTGCCCTCCTGCTCAATGGGGTTCTGGGTGGCCAGCACAAAAAACGGGTCCTCCATCGGCCGCCCTGTGCCGCCGGTGGTGACCTGGCGTTCCTGCATGGCCTCCAGCAGGGCGGCCTGGGTCTTGGGCGGCGTGCGGTTGATCTCGTCGGCCAGGATCATGTTGGCGAAGATCGGCCC
>JAACEH010000352.1 GCA_011682595.1 Anaerolineaceae bacterium | reverse complement strand
TCATGGCATCTCCTTGAAATTCCTTCCGAACGCAGTCTCGGGCGGCCCCTGGCCTCGATCTTGCGCCGCGCCACAATGTTGCAGCGCATTGTATCAATCCGGCGGCCGACGCTGCAAGGACTATGCCACGGCAGTCGCGCCGCAAGGGGCGGCCTCAACTCGCGCCCAAAACCCGGGCCGATGTGCTATAATCCGCCAACTCAGACCACGCCCTGCTTCGCTCTTGGGAAAGATGCTATCGTGCTCATTCGACTCGCCTGGCATATGCTGACCTCGACCAGCCCGCGGCTGCTCTGGAAGTTCGTCTGGAACTTCGGCTTTCAGGGCATGATGGCTGTCCGCCGCTTTCACAAGCGGATCGCCCAGGGCCGGCAGTTCCCGCCCTTTATGTTCCTGTCGATCACCAGCCGCTGCAACCTGACCTGCCAGGGTTGCTGGGTGACGACCGCCCCGCCGGGATCGCCGGGATCGCCGGGGGCGCAGCTCGACATCCCGACGGTGGACCGCATCATCGAGCAGTCCTCGCGGCAGGGGTCGCGCTTCTTCGGTATCATGGGCGGCGAACCGCTGCTTCACGAGGGGCTGTTCGACATCTTCGAGCGCCACCCGAAGTGCTACTTCCAACTCTTTACCAACGGGACGCTCCTGACCGAGCAGGTGGCCCGGCGGCTGCGGAAGGCAGGGAACGTCACGCCGCTGGTCAGCATCGAGGGCAACGAGGTGGTCAGCGACCAGAGGCGCGGCGGTCGGAACGTCTACAGCCGCTCGCTCGAAGGGGTGCGACACTGCCTCAAGCAGCGTCTAATCACCGGTGTGGCGACCAGCGTCTGCAAGTCGAACATGGCCGACCTGGCCAGCCGGACGTTTCTGGACAAGCTGATCGACCTCGGCGTCCACTACGTGTGGTACTACTCGTACCGGCCCTCGGGTGCCCCGAGCTGGCCCTGTCGCCGGAGGAGCTGGTCAGGCTGCGCGAGTTCACCGTCGAGATGCGCTGCCGCAAGCCGATCATCATCGTCGACACCTACTATAACGATCGCGGCCAAGCGCTTTGCCCGGCCGCCGAGGGCATGTCGTACCACGTCAACCCCTGGGGCGACATCGAGCCCTGCCCGCCCATCCAGTTCGCCATGGAGAATGTCGCCGACAGTGACGACATCGTCGAGCAGATCGAGAACTCGACCTTTCTGCGGCAGTTCCGCGAGTTTGCCGCCGGCCGGACCCACGGCTGTGTTCTATTGGAGAAACCCGGCCAGCTACAGGAGTTCATGAGGCGGCAAGGGGCCCGGGACTCGACCGGGCGCGGCACGGGCTTCGAGGAGTTGCAGCACCTGCCGCCGCAGGTCAGCCAGTACTTGCCCGGACGCGAGATTCCCGAGAAACACTGGGCCTACCGCTTCGCCAAACGTCACTGGTTCTTCGGCTTCGGCGGCTACGCGTAAGCCGCGTTCCCGCGACGGATGATGGGTCAGAAGGGCCGGCTTGTGCGGCGGCGGATGTAGAGTTGGTCCACTGCTGCGCGGTCGGACAGGGAGAGCAGGTAGGTGACGCCCTGGGCGATGTCCTCCGGCTGCAACAGCTCGTCGCGGTTCAGGTCGGGGCGGGCGTCGCCGACCAGTTCGGTGTCCACGCCGCCGGGCAGGACGGCGCTGACGCGAATGCCGTGTTCCTGCGCCTCGACGGCCAGCGACCTGGTCAGGCCCATCAGGCCGTGCTTCGAGGCCGTGTAGACCGACTGCCTCGGGTAGCCCTTGAAGCCCACTACGCTCGAAATGTTGATGATGTAACCGCTGCCCTGGGGGATCATGATCTTCATCGCTTCACGGCAGCAGAGTAAGGCCCCGCGCAGATTGACGGCCAGCACCTGGTCGATGTCAGCAGCCGTCAGCTCCGCCACGAGGGCGAAGCGCCCGATGCCGGCATTGTTGACACAGACGTCCAGCCGGTCGAATTGCTTCCGGGTTTTCGCAAACAGGGCCACGATCGCGGCCTCATCCGCCAGGTCCGCCACCACGGCAACAGCCCGGCCGCCGGAAGCGTTGATCTCGCTGGCCACCGCCTGAATCTGCGACCGGGTTCGCGCCGCCACGACAACCCGGGCTCCGGCTGCGCCCAGCGCCAGACACACCGCCCGCCCGATGCCGCGACCGCCGCCGGTGACCAATGCGACCTTGTTCGACAGGTCAGAACTCATTGTTCTATCTCCGAATGGCGCCGTGCCGGGTTGCTCGGGACGGTTCTTTCACCTGGTTCTCAGCCCGCCGAGAGCCTCTGGGTTAAACGACGGTCGACACTATCGAAGCGCGGCAACATTCGCGACCATGATAGTCGGCCGAAGTGACCGGCACCAATAAAAAAGGCCGCTTTCGGATTCCCGTTCTTGGGATGCTCCGTCGCCGCCAGGTTCCCATCTGCGGGAACCGGAGGGTCTCAATTCCGTTTGGCTCCGGGCGCGGGAGGATTCCGGACCGCGAAAAAGCGTTGTACGCAAGTGGGCTGCGGGAATAAGCCTGCAAAGTTAGGCAGACCGGGGGGTTCTTTGGCATTGGATTTGCGCGGCTTTTCAACGGATGGGAGATGGGAGGATGTGAGATCGGTGAAGCGCCGATTAACTGAGTTCCCCGTGGCGGCACTTCAGCACCTGGGGTTACTGATCGCGTTCGTACTCCTTATGGCAGCCACCGGGTTTGCCGGCGCGCATCCTGTGTTGACGCCGCTCCTGGTGTTCGTCTTTTCCATTCCCTACCTTGTCGCTTCAGTGGTTACCCGACGGGCGGGCTTCCTGTACGCCACGATGCTTCTGGGCGCCGTGGCCTATTTCCTGGCCTGCCATGCCCTGGGGGCCCCGGCCACCTCGTTCCCCCTGC
>JAACEH010000108.1 GCA_011682595.1 Anaerolineaceae bacterium | reverse complement strand
GTGGCCTGGGCTGCTTGGAGAGCCCATGTCGTGGAATCACGGAACATGCGTCGCCAGCGACGCATGCCACCCCCGTCGGGTCTGTTGACCAGATATACTTGACTTTACCTACAATCTTGACGTACACCCGCCCGTGGCGCCCAGGGTAGCGAACCAATCGGATCGTCGGCCGGCCGGCTTTCAGTGCGGCGGCGGCGAGATGGGGAGCGGCGCGATCTGAACGGCCGGAGTGATTGTCGCGGGCAGCGTCCGGGCGACGCCGTCGGCGACGATGGCCTCGGGGACCAGTATCCGCAGGGCTTCGATGACAGTGCGAACGAAAATGAATTCGGTGGCCTGGCGAACAGAATCGGGAATCTTCACCAGGTCGCCGCGATTGCTTTCCGGCAGGACAACCGTTCGCAGTCCGTTGCGGTGGGCCGCCAGAACCTTCTCCTTCAGGCCGCCGATGCCCAGCACGCGGCCGCGCAGGGTGATCTCGCCGGTTGAGGCCACGTCGCCCCGGACGGTCTTACCGCTCAGGCAGGAGACCACGGCGGCCACCATGGCCAGCCCCGCGCTGGGGCCGTCCTTGGGCGTGGCTCCTTCGGGCACGTGGACGTGCAGGTCGATGGTGTCGAACAGGCGGCTTTCCATGTTGAACATCGTCCCCTGCGAGCGCACGAAGGTGACCGCCGCCTGGGCCGACTCCTGCATCACGCTGCCCAGTTGGCCGGTCAGGGTAACCTGGCCCTGGCCCGACATCCACGAGGCCTCGACGGTCATGAGCCGCCCGCCGACCTCGGTCCAGGCCAGCCCGGTGGCCGTGCCGACCGAACGGCCGCGCTGGGGACGCTCGTTGCGGAACGGCTCCGGCCCGAGGATCTCGGCCAGGTTCCGCGTGGTGACCGAAACGGTCTTGGTCTTATCTTTCCCGCGGCGGCGTTTTCTCCTGGTCTTTGCCCTGGCAAGTTGGGCCGCCACTTTGCGGCAAACGTCGGCCAGGCGTTTGTTGAGGTTCCTGACACCCGCTTCGCTGGTGTAGTTCTCGATGATCCTGGCCAGGGTCGGCCGCGACAATCGCAGGTTGACGGGCTTCAGGCCGTGGGCCGCGAGCTGGCGGGGCAGCAGGTGGGCCCGGGCGATCTCGATCTTCTCCTGAAGCGTGTAGCCCGACAGGTCGATCACTTCCATGCGGTCGCGCAGGGCCGCCGGAATGGCCGAGGCCAGGTTGGCCGTGGTGATGAACAGGACGTCCGACAGGTCGAACTCCACCTCCAGGTAATGATCGCTGAAACTGTGGTTCTCATCCGGGTCGAGCACCTCGAGCAGTGCCGCGGCCGGGTCGCCGCGGAAGTCGGCGGCCAGCTTGTCGATCTCGTCCAGCAGGAACACCGGGTTGCCCGTGCCGGCTTTGCGGATGCTCTGGATGATCCGTCCCGGCATGGCCCCCACGTAGGTCCGCCGGTGGCCGCGAATCTCGGCCTCGTCGCGCACGCCGCCCAGGCTCTTGCGTACGAACTTCCGCCCCAGCGACTCGGCCACCGAGCGGGCCAGGCTGGTCTTGCCCACCCCCGGCGGGCCGACCAGGCAGAGGATCGGCTCGGCCTGATCCTGGGTGCGCAATTGCTTGACGGCCAGGTATTCGAGGATTCTTTGCTTGGGTTCCTGGAGCCCGTAGTGGTGGCGGTCCAGCACCTCGGCGGCATGGACCAGGTCGAGATTGTCCTCTGTGCGGTGCCGCCAGGGCAGATGGCTGAGCCAGTGCAGGTACTCTTCGCAGACGGCCGACTGCGGCGTCATCGGAGCGGTGCGCCGCAACTTCTTGAGTTCTCTCTGGGCGACGGCCATGGCCGCCTCGGGCATTCCGGCGGCGTCGATGGCCGCCTCGAGTTCGGCGTACTGGGAGGCCGAGGGGTCGTTGCGGCCGAGTTCCTCCTCGATGGCCCTGAGCTGTTCGCGAAGGAAGTAATCCTTCTGGCTTTTCTGAATGCGGCCGCGCACGCGGTCCGTGATGTCGCGCTGGATTCGCAGGATTTTCAGTTCCCGCTCCAGCCGCGAGGCCAGCAGGCCGAGCCGCAGGTTGGCCTCGGGCTCGGCCAGCAGTTGCTGCTTGAACTCGATGCCCAGGTCGGCGTAAGCGGCCACGGTGTCGGCCAACTGGTCCGGCTCGTCGATGATGCCCACCAGTTCGATGATGTTGTCGGGCACGGTCAGGACGGACGAGGCGTAGGAGAAAAACTGCCCGCGGACGGTGCGGACCAGGGCTTCGGTCTCGGCGGTATGGCGAACCCGCTCGGGAATGATCTCGACCACGGCCCGGTATTGTCCGCGAACGATGCGGAGTTGCTTGACGCGGGCCCGCCCGACGGCCTCGACGATGACCTTGTGCGTTTCCTCGTTGACGCGAAACAGTTGCAGGACGCGGGCCACTGCCCCGACGCCGTAAAAATCCTCGGTCGTCGGGGCGTCGACGGCGCCGTCGGTCTGGCTGAGCAGAAAGACCAGCCCGTCGCCGGCGCTGGCCCGGCGGACGGCCTGGATGCTGACCGGCCGGGCCAGCATCAGCGGTACAACCAGGTGCGGAAAAACCACCAGTTCCCTCAGCGGGACGACCGGCAGCCGAACCGTCTCCGGCAGAGCATCGTTCTTGTCAGCCATGTGCTTTTTTTGTTCGGTTGTCACGCCACACCTTCGACTCGCTCACGCTGTTCGCTGAACCATTTTTTCAGACGCAGATCGGGCAAACCTGCCCGACATTTGTGCTATGCCCCGGCGGCGCTTTGTTGCTTCTGGTCCTCTTGGTCGAGATTCAGCTTGTGCAGGTCCGCGAAACGGACGCTGATCTTTTTCGACACGCCGGGTTCCTGCATGGTCACTCCGTAAAGAACGTCGCCGATGGTCATGGTCCGCTTGGAGTGGGTGATGACGATGAACTGCGAGTCCTTGACGAACTCCTTGATAACGCTGTTGAAGCGATCGTTGTTGGCCTCGTCCAGCGGGGCGTCGACCTCGTCGAGAATGCAGAAGGGCGACGGCTTGCTGCGAAAGACGGCCAGCAGCAGGGCCACAGCCGTAAGGGCCTTCTCGCCGCCGGAGAGCAGGCTGATCGAACACGGCTCCTTGCCGGGCGGGCGGGCGATGACCTCGATGCCCGACTCCAGCACGTCCTCGGGGTCCAGCAGGACGATGTCGGCTTTGCCGCCGCCGAAGAGTTTGCGGAACAGGCTCTGGAAATTCTCGCGCACCTGGGCGAAGGTTTCGTTGAAGCGCGTAATCGACTCGCGGTTGATCCGTTCGATCAGATTGTCGAGCATCCTTCGGGCCTGGTCCAGGTCGGCTCTCTGGCTGGTCAGGAACTCTGCCCGCCTCTGGAGTTCTTCCTGCTCGGCGATCGCTTCGAGGTTGACCGCTCCGAGCCGCTCGATCTTGCCGCGAAGTTCCTGGATCTGCTCCTCGATGGCCTCCCAGTCCACCTCCTCGGGCGAGTACGACCGGTAGTGCTGTTCGAGGTCGAGGTCGAAGTCCTCGCGGATTCTCTGGCAGAGGGTCTCCATCTTGAGGCGGCACTCGCGGGCCTCCAGGTCCGCCTCGTGGAGCTTCTCTTCGATCTCGTGCAACTCCTCCTGCACCTGGCGGGACTTCTCGTGCAACTCGGTCGACTGCCCGCGACCCTCCTGACGGTTATGGTCCAACTGCCGACTTCGCCGCGCGGCGGCCTCCTTCTTGAGGAAGGCCTCGGCGATGAGCGACTCCTGCTGCAGGATGGTCCGCTCGGCCTCGCGCGTCCGCCGGCCACAGACGACCAATTCCTGGCCGGCCTCGTCGCAGAGACGCGTCGCATCCTCGGCGGCCGACCGCAGGTGGCTGAGCCGATCCTCCAGCCCGCGGTACTGCTCCTCGACCTTGGCCACTTCGACCCGCCGCTGGGTCCGCTGCTCTTCGAGGTGGGTCCGCCGGGCCTCGCTCTCGGCGAGCCTCTGGCCGAGCGTTTCGACGCCTTGCCGCCGCGAGGCCGATTCGGCCTCCAGTTCCACCAGGCCGGCCCAAGCCTGTTCGCCGCGAACCTCCAGTTCGCCGAGCTGCTGGTCGAGGCTCTCGATCTCGGAGGTAATCACCGGTTGCTCGGCCCCAATGGCCTCGGCCGTCTCGCCCAGGCGGCGCTTCTGGGCCACCAGGTCGACACGCGTCGTCGAGCCGTCGTAGATCACGCTCCTGAGTTCCTGTTGCTCGTCGTCCAACTCGTGGATTCGCCGGGCCACGTCCTCGGTCCGCTCGGCGAAGCGGGCGATGCGGGACTCGACGTCCGCCAGGAGCGTATCCAGTGCTCGAAGTTCGCTCTTGCGGCTGATCAGTCCGGCCCGAGCCGTCAGCCGACCCAGCCGCAGGCTGCCGTCGGTCTCGAGCGTCTCGCCGGCCATGGTGACAAAACGCATGCCGGCCAGCGAGCCGCCGGAAAGTTCCATCGCCGCGGCCAGCGTCTCGACGATCATCGTGTTGCCCAGCAGGGCTTCGGCCACCGGCTCCAGGCCCTCGGCCACCTCGACCAGGTCGACCGCCCGGGCCACCACCCCGGCCTGGCTGGTTGCGCCAAGGCCCTGGGCCCGTTGTCGCAGGCAGTCCAGCGGCAGAAATCCGGCCCGGCCCTGGAGGTTCTCTTCCAGAGATTCGAGCGAATCGACGATGGTCTGCCGCCGCTCGATGACGATGTACTGTTCGGCTTCGCCCAAGGCGGCCTCGATGATCGTCGCGTAACGGTGGTCCACCCGAATCAGGTCCGCGACGATGCCGCGAATACCGGGGAAAAGTCCCTGCCGCGACAGCTCCAGCACGCGGCGGACGCCGTCCTCCAGCCCCTCCTGGCGGCGCTCCAGGTCTTCGAGCAACTGCTTTCGCGAGACCAGGCCCGAGCGGGTTTCCTTGGTGGCCCCCATCTCCTCGGCCACCGACTCGGCCTCGGCGCAAAGCTCGTTGGCCAGGTCGCGCTTAACCTGCAGCCGCTGGCGGTCGCGCTGGATGGCGAAGTCCAGGTCGGCTATTTCGCTGTCGATGGTCCCCGTCTGCTCGGCCAGGCGCTGCAGTTGTTCGTTGGTCTCGGCCAGTCGCCGCGAGAGCCGGTCGCGCGAGGCGGCCAGGTTTTCCTTTCGCAGGTCCAGCGACGAGATGTCGTTGCGGGCCTGCGAGGTCTCTCTGACCAGTTCCATGATGCGGGCCTTGTCGCGTTCCAGATCGGCGGCCTTCTGCCGGGACTCCTGCTGGTTGGCCACCAGTGCCCGCTCGGCCTCCTCCAGCCGGCCGCCCAGGGCCGTCAACTGGCCCTCGACGCCGCCGGCGGCAGTTGCTTCGGCCTCGATGCGGCCGGTGAGTTCGCGAATCCGCAACTCCAGGTCGGCGATCCGTTTGCGGTCCCTCTGCTCGGTGCGGCGCCATTCGTCGATGCGGGTCCGGTTGAAGGTGATCTTGTCCTCGGCCGCGGCGATCTGCCCGCGGATGTCCATCAACTCGTTGTCCATGGCCCGCAGGGCGTCGTCCAGCTCGATCAGCGAGGTCTCCAGGCGGCTGCGCTCGGCGTCGAGTACAGCCATCTGTCCCTGCCTTTCGGCTTGCCGGTCGCCCAGGCGGGCCAGGCGCTCATCCAGCGAAGAGCCGCCGAGTGAGAGCTTGTGGTACTCGTTCAGGGCGTGGGTGATCCGCAGTTCCTTGAGCTGCCGGCTGTAGGTCTGCCAGGAGCGGGCCTTGCCGGCCTGGTACTTGACGCTCCTCAGCCGCCGCTGGACTTCGTCGATGATGTCGCTCAGCCGCAGCAGGTTCTGCTCGCTTCGGCCCAGTTTTCTCAGGGCCTCTTTTTTCCTGGCCTTGTACTTCGAGATGCCGGCCGCCTCCTCGAACACCGTCCGCCTCTGCTGCGGGTTGCTCTGTAAGAGGATGTCGATCTTGCCCTGTTCGATCAGGCTGTAGGCGTTCAGCCCCACGCCGGTGTCCATGAAGATCTCGCGAATGTCCTTCAGGCGGCAGAGCTTGCGGTTGATCAGGTACTCGCTTTCGCCGGAACGGTAGAGCCGCCGGGTGACGGCCACCTCGGCCCCGTCGACCGGCAGGCGTCGCGAGGAGTTGTCGAAGGTCAGCGTGGCTTCGGCGAATCCCAGGCTGTGCCGATTGGCCGAGCCGTTGAAGATGATGTCGGACATCTCGTGCCCGCGGAGGTTCTTGGCCGACTGCTCGCCCAGGATCCATTTCACGGCATCGACCACGTTGCTCTTGCCGCAGCCGTTGGGGCCGACGATGCAAGTGATCCCCTGGTCGAAGTGGAACTCTCCGCAAACGACTTGAAGCCGAACAGCTCGAGTTTCTTGATCTGCATTACGTTCTCCAGGCAGCTCCCGTTGGGTCGGAACAGACAGCTCAAAAGGCCGCGAGTCGGCGGCGGCTACTTCGGAATCCGGATAATTACCGGCTTGTCGAATTCGGGCTTCGGCCGATCGCCGGACGGCCCGATGAATCGGATCGGTTCCATCTTCATCGGCACATCGATTGCCTTCTCCGTGGTCGCCCTGTGGATGAAGCCGACCACGTCGGAGTACGACAGGTTCAGGCCGCGGGCCTGCTGGTTCCGCCGGCTGACCCCCAGCGGCCGGGCCATGGCGGCCACCACGTCGGCCAGCAGCAGGCTGGTCTGCAGCTTGCTCTTGATGCCGTACTTCTTGTTGAGCATGGTCACCAGGCGCTGGCCCTTGAGGACGCTGACCATGTACCGCGGCGTGTCGACCAGCAGCGGCGGCTCGATCTTCACGTCACCGCCGAAGATGACCACCCGGGCCTTCTCCTGGCGGGAGACGAAGATGAACGGCCGGGCCTTGCTCTCGACGACCGCGAGGTGGAACTTGTTGGGGATGTCGACCATCGGCAGAAGGTGCGGGGCGACGTTCTCAAGGGTCGTGTAGGCGGCAATTCGCACCGTGGGGTTGGCGGCGTCGAAAGCTCTCAGGATAACCGCCGACCCGGCCCCCAGGGGCAACTCGCCCAATGCCCTCACAGCCGCTTCCTGGTAGGGCGACGGCGACTTGTCGTCGCGGACGAACTTTTCCAGCGTCCCGATGCAGTCGGTCCGCCCGAGGAAAGCCATGGCCCGGGCGGCGTGCAGCCGCGTCCGGGCGTCGGGGCTCTCCAGCAGCGGCACCAGCAGCGACACGACCGGGCTGCCGAAAGCCTCCAGGGCCGCCGTGACGGCAACGGGGTCGGTTCCTTTGCTCAACTCGTCGACCAATTGCCTCATGCGGAGTTCCCGCTTGGCGGGCCGGTCGATCAGGTAAAGGGCCGAGACCACGTTGAGAAACCGCGTCTTGTCGTCCATGTAGTGTCGCGGCACGCGGAGGTCGATGGTCGCCCCGTCCTGCTTTCCCCTGGCGATCTCCTTGCCCTCCCGGGGGAAGCGGGCGTTGATGTGGCGGACGATCTGGTCGGCGGTCCGCTCGCTGGCCTCGGGCAGGCGAAGGTAGAAGTCCCGCGTGAAACGGCATCGCCCGCCGCCCAGGATGGTGCCCAGCCTGGGATCGGTTCGCGGTTGCTCATTGGCTGGTGAGCCCGTGGCGGCGGGCCCGCCGGTCGAGGGCCGGCTGATGGGCCGCCCGGTGCCCGGGGAACTCGCCGGGAGGTCGCTTTCGGCCAGGAACGGCGACACGAAAATCGAGCCGCCCCCGGTGGCCAGTACCCTGCTGCGGGCGGCGCCCGTGCGGGCCGGCTCAACGCGCGAAAGTTCCGTTTTCAGCAACATGCCGCCTTCCAGACTGGTCGCGTCGGTGCCGGCGGCCGGCCGGACCGCCAGGTCGAACGGTTCGCCCGGGCGGCTGCCCGGCGGGATGAATCCGACCACCGAGACAATCGCCGTGCTGCGATCGGCCAGAAGGGCAGCCGGCTCGGGCACCCGGTCGCGGCCCAGCTCCTTGATCATCCGGTCGCGCAGGGCCGGCGGGTGGACCGTCGAGCCGGTGCCGTTCAATCCGGTTACCAGTCCGAAACCCTGGACCTGGACCGGCTCCAGCCCGGAGACCAGGGCCCTCTGACTGACGGTGCCCTCCAGGTACGGCGGCACCTGGATATCGAGCGGGCGTTTCGGTTCCTGCAGCGGTTGGCCGCACCCGGCCCCCAGGGCCGCAGCCGTCACCAGCGTAGTGAGCAGACAATGCAACCTTGCATTCATGAAAGACTCCAGACGCGTCAGCAGACAGCCCACCCACCCCACCTGCCGGCGGCGCATAACCATGCCGCCGAGGCGCACCATCTGCGACGCTCAGAGTGACCAAAAGGTTTATCGGGCAAAGAGTTATCGGACTTTAAGCAAACTATTTATGGATGAGTGCCAGCCCGCATGGCCCGATTTCCGGCGGCCCTCCTTCCGCGCCACCCATGGTGGCGCAACACCTTTATACGACGAAGTTTAACGCCTTGCCACAGCCGGCACAAGCGCCATCTTCGAGTCCCGAGGCATCGACGCGGTAGCCCGATCGCCGGACGGCGGTCGCGCCGCAGCCGGGGCAACACGTGTTGCCCGCCTCCCCGGCCGAGACATTGCCAATATAGACGAAGTTCAGCTTCTCGCTCAAAATCTCCCGGGCCCGAAGCAGCGTCGCGCCGTCGGTGGCCGGGATGGCGGACCGGTACTGCGGAAAATAGGCCGAGAGGTGCGTCGGGCTGTCGGCCCCGAGATTCTCGCGGATCCAGTCCCGCAACTGCCCGATCTCCCGGTCGCTGTCGTTCTGGCCCGGGACCAGCAGCGTGGTCGTCTCCACGTGGCACCGCCGGGCGGCCATACGGGCCGTCTCCAGAACAGGCCGGAGCCGCCCCCTGGGGAGCCGCCGGTAAAACTCGTCGCTGAAACTCTTCAGGTCGATGTTCATCGCCTCGACCACCTCCAGCAGCAACTCCAGGGGCTCGGGGTTGATAAAGCCGTTGGTCACCAGGACGTTGGCCAGTCCGGCCTCGCGGGCCCGCCGGCCGGTGTCCAGAACGTATTCGAACCAGATGGTCGGCTCGTTGTAAGTGTAGGCGATGCCCAGACTGTCGCGGCGCAGGGCCATGGCCACCGCGTCGCTCGGCGACAAGTGCTCGGTCGGAGCTTCCCTCTGGCTGATCTGCCAGTTCTGACAGAAATCGCACTTGAAGTTGCAGCCCCAGGTGCCCAGCGACAGGATGTTGCGGCCGGGAAAAAAATGGTAGAGGGGCTTTTTCTCGATGGGGTCCATGGCCGTCGAGGTGACGCGGCCATAGTTCAGGGGCCGCAGCGTTCCGGCGAAGTTCTTGCGGCACAGACAGATTCCCGCCCGCCCCTCGGCGATGCGGCACTCGTGCGGGCAGATGTGGCACCGCACGCAGCCGTCGCCCAGGGATTCCTGGAAATCGCACTGCCGCTCTGGAATGTCGTCGGGCACTCTTGGCGAATCCTCCCTCCCATGGTGTCGGGAGTCGACTGTGGGTCACTATGGCAGAGTGTATCGGCCGCACCAAGCCGTGTCAACGCAGCATCGCCCCGAAAAGAGCATATGTTGTGCCTGGCCGGAGCAATTACCCCGACATGATGATGGCCCTGAGTCACCTGGTCGGCCTTGCTCACGGAAATCCGTGATCACGGCACCCGCCACGGGCCAACGGCAACAACGGCATCCCCCCGCGATGCGGGGGGCTTGTTTGTTTCCCAACGTTCGGACGGCACACCGCGTTCGTCGCCAACAAGCCCCCGGCATCGCCGGGGGATAACGACGGGTGGCACAGTTTGCAGTGAGGGGTGCCATGGCCTGGCCGCAGGCCAGGCCATGAAGGAACTCTCGAAGCATAATCGTGGCCTGGCTTTGCCAGACCACGGCACCCGGCGTGGTCATGAGCCGGACGTCTACTCGGCCTCACCGGCCAACCGCTCGACGTAGCCCAATACCCGCCCCCTCTGAACCGGCGACAGCCGCCGAAACCTTTCCAGCAGTTCGATCTCACTCTCGCCTTGCGGCTCGGCTTCCGGTACTTTGCGCAACCGGTCAAGCGGAACGTCAAGTTCGGCGGCAATGCGGCTCAACGTCGCCTGCGTTGTCCGGCCCGTGCGTAGGATGCGCGAGAATCCGTTGGGTGTGATGTTAATCTTCCGGGCAAAGTCGCCCTTGAGTAACCGCTTCTTGCGGATAAGCGTGCGCAGCAACTCCGTATTGATTCCTTGGCCAACCATGTGAGCGCTGAATATGGGTCGCCGGCCGAGCCGCCCGGCAGCGTAACCGGGCAAGGTCATTCGGGAAATCCGGTTCATGTAACATGGAGGATTGATAATGCATCGTCGCCTAGTGTTGTACGCTATCTGCTTGGTTATTCTGCTGTGTGCCGCGCCCGGTTGTGCAACTATTATGCATGGGCGAACTCAAACAATCTCTATTACCTCAGATCCACCGGGGGCCACAGCGCGAGTTGGACCAAGCACCATTGTAACACCTGGACAGGTAACTCTTGACACCAACAAGTCCTACACGGTCACGTTTGAGATGCCGGGGTACGCAATGAGCAGCGCCGTCATCAGCAAGAAGGCGTCAGGCTGGCTTTGGGGCAACATTCTAATTGGCGGAATTCCAGGGCTTATCATTGACCTGGCATCAGGGTCAGCAAACAGACTCAGGCCCGAGGTTGTGCATGCTCGTCTTCAACCCCTATCCAGCTCTGCACTTCCAGATACCCAGCACCACACATGCGCCCCACGGTCATTACAGCCGCCGGATGAAGAAAGAAGGACCACGATGGCCGGGTGCCATGCTTTCGCTTGCGAAAGCATGCCTTGGGACAGCAAGGGTAGTTCGGCATGCTTTTCCTCTGGGAAAACACGGCACCCAGAACAGACTTCAAGCAATACCCGCCGTGGTTTTCTTTACATACCTTTGGGGAAGCGGTCGGCCGTCGGCGAGCGGCTTGAGGCCCGGCTGGCCAGGCCGCGGGTATGCACGCCGCCCAGGGGAAGCAGCAGGTTGGCGAATCCGCGGTCGGGCGAATCGTCGCGCACCCCCACCAGGGCGCTCTTATGCTCCAGGGCCGGCGACCAGGGCAACACGTAGCGGCGAACCACCGAATCGCCCGGGGCCATGCGGCCAATGAGGCGGCTCATCATCGTTCGCCCGGGAACCTGGACGTAGGCCGAAAAACTCGTCGGCCGGGCCGCCGTGCAGGTGATCTGCTGCTCGATAACGATGTTCGGCCCTTGCTGGAAGGCCACGGCGCTGATCTCTGCGGCGGCCATCTCGAACTGCAGTGGGGCGACCGCCGTGAAATGGTACGCAGCCTTCGCCTGGACCGTGAAGTCGGCCTTGATCTCTTTCCTGCCGACAGTCTCGTTGTAGGGCACCACGACCGAGAGCGGCCGGGCCATCCGCTCTCCTTCGCCCAGGCGAAACTTGATGATCCGCGGGTCGACCTTCCAGCCCTTCGGAGCCTTGAGCCTGATCTGGCCCGAGATGCTGCGGTTGAAACCGTTGACGAATTCCACCTGGACCTTGTGTCGGCGATAGGCCGACCGGATGGCCCCGTCCGCCAGGCGAAAGGAGCGCCGAGTGCGCGAAATCCGCGGGTCGACTCCGGTGATGAAGACCGGCATCGATTGCAGGGTCAGGCTGGTCACCGAACCGAAGCGCGGCAACGGCGTGCGGTTGCCCAGCAGGTCGGTCTGGGTCAGTTGCTCGCCCAGGTACAGCGGCGTCTTGATCGGAAACTTCAACCCCTCTTTCCAGACCACGAGAATCTCCTGGCCGTCGGAGCGCTCGAAGACCATGGCCCTGGCGTCGTGCTCCAACGGCAACCAGCCGGCGAAGCGTGTGCCGCCCAGCAGGTCGGTTATCGTGCGGGCCACCAGGAACATCTCGGTCGGCTGGTCGGGCGAACGCATCAGGCCCCTCTCGGCGTCGACCAGCTTGTTGAAGAAAATCTCCCGGACGCCGGCCTGCTTGGCCACCAGAATGCGGTTGACGAAATCGAGAATCCGGTCGTTCGGATCGTGGCCGCTCCAGTTGATCGGCTCCAGGGTCAGACTCAGCCGCGGACCGTCGGCCGACCGGGCGCCGGCCAGGTACTCGTGAATCCGGCTCGGGGCAATCTCGGCGCCGACCTTCAGGGCAACGTAGTCAACCCGCCCCGGCAACTTCGACGGCAGGGCGTACTCCGCGGGCCAGGGAATGCCCAGCGGACGGGCAGCCGTCAACCGGTCCATTCGCCGGGTGGAGGTTTCCAGAATCTTCGGGTCAACCTGCAGTCGCACCATGCTCGGGTCGTCGTCGCCGCCCAACTGCCACGAGGCGAACATGCCGCCGTAATGGCTCACCGTGAAACCGAGCGCCTTCTCCCACCGAGCTTCAGGCATGCTCAGCAGATCGGCCAGGCCGCGAATCGGCTCGGCGATTCCCTTGGCCAGATATTGCGGCGGCTGGGCCAGCACCCCGATGCACTCGACCTTATGGCGGCCCATCGACCAGGGGGTCGCCCTTCTCGATCTGCTCGGCCGTCGTGTCCGACCGCCACAGGGGAATCTTCAGCGTGTGCACGCCCAGGTGCGTCACCAGTTCGGTCAGACGCTTGGGGTCCTCGATGCCCGCCGGGTCGGCCAGTCCGAACCCCTGGCCGGCCAAACGCGGCGGGCTCTGCCGCGGGGCCAGCATGGCGAACGAGGTCCGCCGGCGCAGCACGGTCGGCTCCTCGCCCGGCAGATCGTAGCTCACCTGGTAAACCCCCGCGGGAAGGTCGGCCAAGGTCACCTCCCGATAGCCCTTGCCCTGTGCGTCGGGCGTCAGCGAGGCGATGATGTCCATGACCGTCGTGCCGCGGCCGTCGCGAACCACCAACCGGCCCGGGAAGTCGCCCGAAAGCAGCCCCTCGGCCCGCAACTGGACGACCACCGGCTTGCCCACCTCCAGCAGTATCCGCCGGTCGGCGATCTGCATGCGCAGCCGCGGAATGCGATAGACCGTAATGTCGTCGAACCAGACCCTGGCCCCGATGTCGCCGGCCTGGCGGCTGCGAACCTCCATCGAAATGTCGGCGAACCTCGCCAGGGGCCGGCCCGGCAGGGAAGGCGGCGACGAAAGGCAGACCTGGACCCGCGTCCAGTCGCTCTGTCCGCTCAGCGCACCGGTCAGCACCTTGGTGCCCGGAATCCGCCGGCCCTGCTGATCGTTGAACCAGATGCCCAGGTAGGCCCGGCTGCGCTTGAGGCCCTCGGTGCGAATCCAACCCTCCAGGCAGTAATCGTAGGCCGCGTCGACGGGGATTCGCTTCGGGTAGTACTCGTAGAGACAGTCGCCGCCCTTCATCTGGAAAGCGAAACTGGCCCGTCCCCCGTGCCGCACCTGGCTGTCGTAGCGGCCCTCGGTGTAGGCCGGCAAGCCCCGTCCGCCGATTTTCTTCCAGTAGGGCGGCGTCTTCAGGCCGACCTTGCGGCCAAACTCGAAGTCGAAGCTCTGCACCGGCTCGCGGAGGTACTGCTGAACGCCTTCTTCACCCCCGCTCAGGTCCGAGACCCCCGCAGCCAACAGGATGAGACCCAGCGTCAGGGCGGATATCGTTGCTTTCATGGCTTTATCCTTTGAACTCTCCGCGCGCACTATTCCCCCGCGGCCCTCAGTAGTTCTATCGGCCAACGGCCCCCCCGCTCTTGACGCTCATGATGGGTGGCATGGTCCACGCTTGCGTGGCCATGATTCGGGCGGATAGCACAGTTTGCAGTGAGCGGTGCCATGGTCTGGCCGCAGGCCAGGCCATGACGAACGTTCGGGAGATGATCACGGCCTGACCTTTGGTCAGACCGTGGCACCCGCTGTTGGGAAAGATAATCGATCATGGCCACGCAAGCGTGGACCATGCCACCCACCACCCGACTATGACGTTGGGGACCAAGTCTCAACTGCGTTTGGTGGAGATGATGAACATGGTCAGGGCGATTAGTTGGACGAAGACGGCGGCCAGGAGCCAGACGCCGATTTCGCGCCAGTCGCCGCCGCGAAGGGGGGCCACCAGGGCCAG
>JAACEH010000351.1 GCA_011682595.1 Anaerolineaceae bacterium | reverse complement strand
GTTTCCAGAGCCCCATGGCCGCAGCCCCTGCAAGGATGAAGACGGTGCTGATTGGCTCGGGAAAGGTCTCGCCGACGATCAACGCAGTGGTGTCTTCCTCGACGCCGACAGTGCGGTTCTCGGCGTTCGAATCAGCCCGTAGCGTCCCAACCAGCACAACAAGGGCAACAATGCATAGTAACAATATGGCGAATCTCATCCAGACAACCTCCCAGCACGGAAGTCCACATATGACAGAGCGCGGAGATACGGCACCTCCGGCCAATACAACGTGCAAATGGTATGCCGCAATAGCCGGACTTTTCGAGAACCGCCGCGGGCCGCTATAAGTAATGAGCCAATAACAGGTTACGCCCCTGCGGTTTGCCGCTTTCCTGGTTTGCGGAGCTATGCTTTGAACCGGCATGTTCCCCTGAAGCAACACGGGCAAAGACCGTCGGCCGCGGTGTGGCCCGTAAGTGGTTGTCATGCAGGGCGTTATGGCTGGCCGGGAGATTGTGCGTTCGGGGAGACAGTTGTAGCGTTTGGTCAACGATCGTTCTGTGGTGTGCGGGCCTTGGCTTGACTTGGGGCGGCATCGTCCGTACTATGAGGCGTCTGGAGCCTGGAGAAACGGATGGAGAAACGGATGAGAGTGCTGATTGGCGTGCCCGTTTACAACGAAGAGCAGTACATCGAGCGCGTACTGAACGAAGTCAAGCGGCATTGCAGCGATATTCTTGTGGTTGACGACGGATCGACCGACGGCACGGCCGCCCGACTGGCCAACGTGGATGGCATTGTCGTCCACACGCACGGGGCCAACGAGGGTTACGGTCGGAGCCTGATCAGCATTTTCGCCTATGCCATTGAGCAGGGCTACGACTGGGTCATCACGCTGGACGCCGACGAGCAGCACGAGCCGGGCGCCATTGTCGAATTCGTCCGGGTGGCCGAGGCCGACCAGGCGGACATTATCAGCGGATCGCGCTACATCGACCACACGTTGCACGACGGAGCGGCGCCCGACGAGCGGCGCTGGATAAACTGCCAGATCACCGAAGTCCTGCGATACCTGACGCCCTATGCCCTGACGGACTCGTTCTGTGGCTTCAAGGCCTATCGTGTCGAGTCTCTGCGGAAACTCTCGCTGGTCGAGACGGGTTACTCGATGCCGCTGCAACTCTGGATTCAGGCGGCCCGGGCCGACTTGAGAGTGGTCGAGATTCCGGTTAAGCTGATCTACAAGGATCCGAACCGAACATTCGGCGGCGACCTGGACGATGCCCAGCGGCGGCTGCGCTATTACCTGGACACGCTGAGCCGCGAGATCGGCCGCCCGCTGGAAGCAGTGTGCGACGGTCACAAGGTGGACTGCCCGTGCCGATGAAGCGAACCAACTACCGCGCTCCGCGCGAGCACCGTGTGGCCCTGATCGTGCCGCAACCGGCCGACCTGCCGCAGGTGGTCGAGGCCAACCGCGAGTTGTTGGCGACTTACGATTTCCAGGTCCTGGGCCATGACGTGCAATCGCTACGGCTGGCGGCGCGGCGGGCGTTGCTGGTCATTCCCTATAACTGCACGCTGACCGCCTGCCTGCGAGGCAGCGAAGTCGACCCTTCCTCGGTCATCGTCCTGACCGGACACCAGCCCGAACTATACCATCCCGGGGTGTGGCTGAAGAACTTCCTGGCCGGCCATCTTGTCCAGGCCATCGGCGGAGTGGCCATCAACCTCAACGTCGATAACGATGAGGCCCACCACCGGACCATCAAGGCCCCGGTCATCAGGGACGGTCGCGTCCAGGTGGTCGAGGCGGCTTACCTGCAACCGACGGGCGGCCTGCCTTACGAGGAACTGGGCGAGGGTCTGCTGACCGAGGGCGTGGCGGATGAGTTGCGGCAACTTGGCGTGGCCGAGCCGCTCTGCGAGGCCGTCGAGGACTACTGGTATCGTCTGGACGGCGCCCGGGGACGGGGCTCCTATGCGCGGGTGGTCACCTGTGCCCGCCACCAGCTCGAGCGGCAGGCCGGGCTCGACAACCTGGAGGCGCTGGTCAGCGACATGGCGGGATTGCCGCAGTACCGCTGTTTCATGCTCGACCTTCTGCTGAACCTCCAGCGGTTTCACGAGGCCCACAACGGCGGCCTGCGGATGTTCCGCCAGGTGCACCACGAGAGGAATCCCGCCCAGCCGGTGCCCGACCTGGTCCGTGAAGGCCCGCGCCGGGAGATGCCGTTCTGGGTCTGGCCGAGCGGCCAGAGGCGGCAGAGGTTGTGGGCCGAGCGGCGCGGGGAGCGCTTTCTGCTCTTCATCGACGGGCAGGACGAGCCGTTTGTCCAGCTCGAGCGCGGACAGTTGGCCGACGATTGCCGGGCGGCCATCGACCTGCTGGACGAGGCGGAAGCCCGGGGCGTGAAGGTTCGCCCGCGGGCCCTGACGCTGACGCTTTTCGCCCGGGTATTCCTGGGCGACCTCTTCATCCACGGTCTGGGCGGCGCCATACGACAAGGTGACCGAGGAGATCATCCGCACTTACTACGGCGTCGAGCCGCCGCAAGCCGTCATGGCCACCGGCACGATGCTTCTGCCGCTGAAGAGCTACGAGGTCGACGACCGGGATCGCCTGGAACTGTTGCGGCGCCTCCGCGACGTCAGACACAATCCCGAGCGGCTGATGGACGGGGCGGCACGCGGCGACCCTGCGGCAAGCAGGCTGATCGAGGAGAAACGGTCCTTGATCGAGCATCGCGAAAAAAGCTCGGCCGAGCGCGCCGCGGCCTGGCAGAGGATGCATGAAATCAATCGGCAACTGGCCAGCCTGATTGACGGTGAGCCGCAGGCCACGCAGAGTCGCCTCAGGGATGTTGAGGACAAGCTGGCCCAGAACGCTCTGCTGGAAAACCGGGAGTATGCCTTCGCTCTGCATTCGCGGCGCGAGTTGATCGACTTTTACCGCGAGGTGACGACCGTTGCCAAAGGAGCCCACAAGTGAGCGTGCGACTGGCCTTCTCGACCAACGCTTACACCGCTTTCAACCTGGCCGGGGCCTGCCGCCGTATCGCCGGTCACGGCTACGGGGCGGTCGAGATTCTGTGCGACGTGCCCCATGCCTATCCGGCCGGCTTCTCCGACGCCGACCTCCGAGAGTTGCGCAGGTTGCTTGACGACCTCGGCCTGCGGGTCTCGAACATCAACGCCAACACGGCCTTCGGTCACTGGAGCGACGCCCCGCCGGAACCGTTCTTCGAGCCCAGCCTGATTTCCGAACAGCCGGAACTTCGCGAGGCGCGTCTGCGGCTGACCATGCGGGCCCTGGAAATTGCCGCGGCCCTGGATGCCCGCAACATCTCCATCACCACCGGCAAACCACTGGGCGGCATGTCGCCCGAGAAGTGCGAGCCGGTGCTCGAGGAGCAGCTCGCCCACATCCTGGCCCGGGCCGACGAACTGGACGTCGAGGTGGGCATCGAGTGTGAGCCCGGGCTGGCGGCGAACTGCTGAGTTGGATCGAGCGGATGGGCTCGCCCCGCCTGGGGGCCAACCTCGATATCGGCCATGCGGTCGTATCCGGCGAGGAGCCGGCCGAGACGATCCGGCGGCTGGCCGGTCGAATCTGGAACCTGCACATCGAGGACATCCGCGGCGCGAAGCACTACCACCTCATTCCGGGCCGGGGCGACATTGACTTTGCAGCCGTTGCCGCCGTCCTGGACCGCATCGGCTACGACCGCTGGGCGACCGTGGAGCTGTACACCTGCGCGGCCGCCCCGGACCGGGCCGCCGCCGAGAGCCTGGCCGCCCTGACCCCGGTCTTCTCGTAACAAGACCTGCCAATTTGGCAGACGGCGACCGGGCCGAGTGGCCAGAATTGCGGTCTTGAGGCCCTCAGACACCTCCCACCGAGAACTGTCCGCCGCTGCGATACCGCCATAAAGTCTTGGTTGGCCGGATGTTACGCGTTTTGTGGCCCATTTTGTCTGTGGACCGCTGATTTGGCACGGCCTTTGCGGTTGTGTGGCTTGCGAGCGGGAAGTCCGCGCTGAGTGGGGATGGACAATGGTTGTCATCCAGAAGAACTCAAGGCCGCACTTTCGCATCCTGGTCACCGACGACGACCAGCGGTGGCGGGAGGGGCTGCGCGAGGCGTTCCAGCCGAAGGGC